>DAHXNO010000008.1 GCA_027365345.1 Granulicella sp. | reverse complement strand
GTTGCGGCTTTCGTGTTTTGGGGCGGCAGGTAAAGGATGGATTTTGGGTCATCCAAGGACGTTAGAGGACGGAAGAGGACGGAAGAGGACAGACGATGAGTTCGATAGTGGATTCGATGGCAACCATGACCCGTCCAGCGGGGGCGACCCAGGGCGCGGCGGGACGGTTTGGAGCCTATGGCGGCCGATACGTTCCTGAGACCCTGATGGCGGCGCTTCTAGAGCTGGAGGCAGCCTTTGCCGAGGCGCAGGCCGATGCGGCGTTCTACGCCGAGCTGGATGGTCTGTTGAAGAACTACTGCGGACGGCCTACGCCGCTGTATGCCGCGCGGCGGCTGAGCGAGATGCTGGGTGGGGCGCAGATCTATCTGAAGCGCGAGGATCTGCTGCACACCGGAGCGCACAAGATCAACAATGCGCTGGGGCAGGCGCTGCTGGCGCGGCGGATGGGCAAGCAGCGGATTATCGCTGAGACCGGGGCCGGGCAGCATGGAGTGGCGACGGCGACGGTGTGCGCTTTGTTTGGTCTGGAGTGCGTGGTCTATATGGGCGAGGAAGATATGCGGCGGCAGGAGCTGAATGTCTTCCGGATGCGGCTGCTGGGCGCTGAGGTGCGGGGGGTGAGCTCGGGTTCCGCGACGCTGAAGGACGCGATCAATGAGGCCATGCGCGACTGGGTGACGAATGTGCGGACGAGTTTTTATATTCTTGGCTCGGCGCTGGGAGCGCATCCTTATCCCACTATGGTGCGGGAGTTTCAGCGGGTGATCTCCAGGGAGAGCAAGCGGCAGATTCTGGAGCAGGCTGGCAGGCTTCCGGATGCGGTGATCGCCTGCGTGGGTGGAGGGTCGAATGCGATTGGATCGTTCTACGAGTACATTCCGGAGCCGAATGTGGCGCTGATCGGGGTGGAGGCCGGCGGGCGCGGGTACAAGCTGGGTGAGCACGCGGCGCGGTTTGCCAAGGATGGGGGTGGGGTTCCGGGAGTGTTGCAGGGGACCTACAGCTATGTGCTGCAGGATGAGGCGGGACAGATTGCGGCGACGCACTCGGTGAGCGCGGGGTTGGACTATGCCAGTGTGGGGCCGGAGCATGCGATGCTGCATGACTCCGGAAGAGCGACCTACACCAGCGCTACGGATAACGAGGCGCTGGAGGCTACGCGGGTGCTCAGCCGCATGGAGGGGATTATTCCCGCGCTGGAGAGCGCCCATGCCATTGCGGAGGTGATGAAGTTTGCTCCCAGGCTGGGCAAGGAGAAGATTGTGATGGTGAACGTGAGTGGCCGGGGAGACAAGGATATTGGGATTCTTACCCGCGAGATGAACCTGAGCGGCGAGGCGGAGCGAAAGGTGAGTGTGCGGTAATGGCGATCGCATTCAAGAAGAGGCCGGGGCTGGTGATCTACCTGACGGCAGGGGATCCGGACCTGGCGACGACCCGGGCGATGGCGGTGGAGGCGATCGATGCGGGGGCGGATGTGATTGAGCTGGGAGTTCCGTTCAGCGATCCGCTGGCGGATGGGCCGGTGATCCAGAGGGCGAGCCAGCGCGCGGTTGCGCGGGGAACGCGGCTGGTGGATGTGCTGGGAGTGTGCGGAGAGATTCGGGCGGCGCGTCCGCAGGCGGGTCTGTTGCTGTTCAGTTATTTGAATCCGGTGTTGCAGATGGGGCTGGAGAGGTTTGCGCAGGCGGCCAAGGATGCGGGCGCCGATGGGGTGCTGCTGACGGACATGATTGTGGAAGAGGCTGGCGAGTACCGGCAGGTGATGCGCAAGATGGGGCTGAAGCCGGTGTTTCTGGCTGCTCCGACCTCGCCGGAGGAGCGCTTGCGGGCGATTGCGGAGGCCAGCGATGGATTTGTTTATGCGATCTCCCGGGTGGGTATTACCGGCGCCCAGACGGAGTTGGCGGCGGATGCCGAGGCTCTGGTGGCCAGGCTGCGGAGGTTCACGACGCTACCGATTGCGCTGGGCTTTGGGGTATCAACGCGGGAGCAGGTGCGGGCGGTGGGCGAGTTCGCCGACGCGGCGGTGGTGGGCAGCGCGATTGTAGCGCTGATTGAGAGGACGCCCGTGGAGCAGGCTCCGCGTGCGGTGGGCGAATTTGTGCGTAGCTTGTGCGGAGGAGCGAAAACTGAATGAATCGGCGCCCGAGCACGTATCATGAGAGTAGGCAGTTCCATTTCGCG
>DAHXNO010000206.1 GCA_027365345.1 Granulicella sp. | reverse complement strand
TTCGATCGTCTTGCCGAACGGGTGCGCGCGGTGATGGGCCAGGATCCGATGAGCGATGGCCTTTTTCTCTTCCATTCGCGTCGCGGAGACCGGTTGAAGGTCCTACTCTGGGACCGCGACGGATTTGTGCTTTGGTACAAGAGCCTGGCCCAGATGGAACGTGTCTTCCGAAGGATGAAGAGCCTGGAGCTGCTGGTTCACCCATCCGCCACCGCATCGAGGATCGCGTAAAGGCCCACATCTTCCTTTGTATGCTGGCTAATTACGTCCAGTGGCATATGCTTCGCGCCTGGGCGCCGATCTTGTTTGCCGATGAAGAACTCCCCGTTCAACCACGGGTACGGGATCCGGTTCTGCAACCCAGCATCTCGGACTCTGCCAAGGAAAAGAAGGGGAGCAGGCAAACCCTCAACGGGCCTGCTGTGCATAGCTTTTCTTCGCTCATGTCAGCGCTGGCCGCTCACGCTCGCATCACTCTCGGGCTGCCCAATCATCCCTCCGGGAACACTGCTGAACAACTGCCTGCGCCTAACCCCATTCAGGCAAAGGCGTACCAGTTGCTCACTGCTCTCCCAGTAACTGGAAACTGACTTCCGACCCACCTTCCTAGGAATCAGAAGAATCCTGCTCGAAAGGCGTAGGAACTTCGGCCCAGGAGCCAGGGGGCAGGGACTCACCCTCCACGCGCGCCGCTCCCATCATCACCATCAGATCAAACGCCTCCAACCGCACCCTCTGATCGAAGTACACCAGCGTCAACCCGATCAGCGCCACAGGAGAAACCAGCGTGTGCGCAAAAAAGCCCACCAGCAACAAAAACGCCTGCGCCAACACATGCTCCCCGCGAGGACTGCGCGCAATCACAAACAGCACGGGAGCATCAATGGCGCCGGCCACCATATACAGGGCCCCCGTAATCAACAGCACCACAAAGATCCGGCCCTTCGTCCCAGCCGCCAGAATCTTGCTTCTCCTCATCGAAGCGCGTACCCCCGTACCCTCCATCAGCGCCGCCGGTATCGCCAGCGAGTTCCGTATATAGGCAATCAGGCCGTATCCTCCGCCTCCCAGCAGCGCCGGAACCAATAAAGCCATGCCGGCCAGCTTGCCGGAGGCTCCCAGACCCGGCACAACAGCCAGCAGAACCACGCCAACCAGCAACAACACAAACAGCCAGACGGCGCTCCATCCCTGCCATATCCCGATTCCCAGAAAGCGCATCCACCGCCCCATCGTCGCCTGCACAGCCATCCTGGCCGTCACCTGCCGGCCCAGGTAAAGCGCGCAGAAAGCGTACACAGACCCCGCTAAAACCACTGCATCCACCGGCAGAACCAGCACCACCATCACCAGCGAAGAGACCTGCGCCTCCAACGCCGCCATCCGCAAACCACGCTCCACCAGAATCAGATGATGCGCCAGCAGTTGCAAACAGTTCAGCATCAGGCTCACGGCACCCACCAACGCCGCCAGCCCGGCAAACAACCAGAAGTGCGCCCTGTAGATCGCAAACGTACGGTCCAGTAGTTCACCCGTCGAGAGCGGCCGCAGCCGATTCGCTGCCACCTGTGGACTCATCAACCCCGGCGCCATCGCAGGCTCTGTGAACCTGGCCGACGACTCTCCACCTTGCAGCGTCATCTCCCGCTCTCCTCTCTCGCCGGTCAGGCCCCCGGTGGACCATCGTCACACCGCCCTGCAAGCCAACCCGCAGGCAGCGAATACCCACTTCCTGCCCGATTCAGTGTGGGGGAAGAATAGCATCAGCCCCCATCCCATACCCATCCGGCAGACTCCGCCGCCGCCGACAACCCTCTCCGCGCCTCCTGCCTCCCCCCTGCTGCCTCCTTCAGATGTACCCGCTTTGGTTCTCCCCCACCCCGCCTCCTCACGAAAGGTGAACAAAGCGCTCTGTTTCGGGACATCATGAGGTATGCCTCGCTAAAGGATCATGAAGTGTTGGAATTCTTTAATAGTTCCAATGGAGGAGATGGTATTCTTGGCGCGTCACCACTCGTTTCTGTGCCCGTTTTCATAATGGAGGCGGACAGAACTGCTGAACTGCTGAAAAGATTCCTGGCAGGCGATCCTCTGCCGTCAGGCGCCGGGATGGCCACAGCCGTCTCTGATCTGGGCAACCGGCGCTGTTTGACCCCAGGGAAACCAGCTTGTTCCGCGAACTGCCGCCCCTTGTTGGAGGAATGATGACTAGCTCGCTCCGCGGCAATCTTCTGAGAACACACAGAACCTCGCTCGCGGCAGCGCAAGCCCTGCTCCTCATCCTGCTCGTCAGCCTCTTCGCTGCCACCGCCTCTGCCCAAGGCCTCTCTCCCAGCACCGCCATCAACTTTGGCAGCGTCAATCTGGGCAGCACAGGAACCGATAACCCAGGCTTCACCGGCCCCACCGGCTCCAGCGGCATCGCCATCCAGAGCGTCACCGCAGTCACCTTTGGAGCGTCCAACCAGGACTTCTCCGTCACCTCCAACACCTGCGCCGACACCACAGTCACCTATCCCAACACCTGTCAGGTCCATCTCGCCTTCAAACCCACCCAGATCGGCCTCCGCCTCGGAGCACTGCTGATCACCAATACCGCCGGAACTGTCGTCAACACCATCTATCTCTCCGGCGTCGGGGTGGCGCCACAGTTTGCCTTCTCTCCCTCCCTGGCCGTTGCCGTCAGCAGCGCGCCACTCCTCAGCCCCAACGCCTTTACCTCCGGCGCGGCGGTTCAGGATGCCACCGGCGACATCTTCTTTACGGACGTATCCGACAACCGCATCCTGGAAGAGTCCGCCGCCGGCGTCTTCTCCGTCGTCGCCTCCGGCAGCCCGCTCAACCTCTCCACCACCTCAGGACTCGCGATCGACGGAGCCGGCAACCTCTACGTCTCCTCCGGAACCTCCGTCTATGAGATTCCCTATGGAACCTCCACTCCCACCGCCCTCACCCTTCCCGATGGCATCACCCTCAGCCAGCCCGCCGGCCTCGCCATCGACAACGCCGGCGATCTGTACATCGCTGACGCCAAAGCCAACACCATCTATCAGGACGTGCTGGAAGGAGGCGTGGCCAGAGCGCTCACCCTCACCGGTAGCGGAGCCACGCTCTCCGGCCCCACCGGCCTGGCCATCGACGACAACAACAACCTCTACGTCGCCGACACCGGCAACAGCCGCATAGTCGAGTTCCCCATCACCAGCCTGGCGACCACCGTCCCGGTCACCAGCCTGAAGAACCCCACCGGAGTGGCCGTCGATGCCGCCGGAACCATCTATGTCGCTGATACCGGCAACAGCAGAATCTTTGAGTCCACCGTCACCCCCGATCAGTTCGCCCTTGCCGCTTTCACCACCACCGCCACGAACACTCTAACGCCCTTCGCCTTGGAAGCTCCCGCCGGCGTGCTGGTCGAAGGGAACGGCGACCTGATCATCAGCGACACCGACCTTGGCCTCATCACCATCCAGCGCTCCAACGGCGCAGTCGATTTTCCCACTCCCACCATCGTCGGTGACCTGGACAGCACCGATGACCCCGAGACGCTCACCCTCCAGGAGACGGGCAACATCAATAGCTCCCTCAGCACCAGCCCGGATCCGGACTTCAACGGCACCAACTCCGCCGCCTTCCTTCTTGCCTCCAGCGGCAGCACCTGCCCAACCACCAATGGCGGCACGCTCCTCATCGGCCAAGTCTGCAACTTTGACCTCGACTTCCAGCCCACCGTGGTCGGCCCCAACACCGCCAACCTGGTGCTCACCACCACCGCCGCGGGAGTCGCCTCCATCGCTACGGGCACAGCTTCGCTCTATGGCATCGGCCTCTCCAACGTGGCATACTTCACGCTGGTCGCCACCCCTTCCACCATCAATAAGGGCGGCTCCGTCGAGCTGATCCTGACCGCCTATCAAGCCGACGGAAGCATCGCCACCGACTTCACCGGCAGCGTCACCTTCAGCTCCAGCGCGGGCAGCAACGGAGTCTTCCTTGGCGGCGTCACCTTCCCATTCACCGCCGCCGACAACGGAGTGCTCACCATCCCCGCCGCAACCGGCCTTGAACTCAACGCCTACGGCACCTATACCGCCAGCGCAACGCTCTCTTCTTCCTCCATCTCCAGCGGCGTCGCCACCACGGTTACCAGCAATGACATTTATGTCGTCGAGCCATCCACGCTCAGCCTCACCAGCAGCGTGAACCCGTCGCAGCTCAATCAGCCCACCACCTTTACCCTCACCATCACCACCACGGGATCCAACCCTCCCGGCGGTACAGTCACCTTCTACAATGGCAGCACCCCGATCGGCAGCGCCACCGTCACCGACACCTCGGCCACGGTCGGTATCGCCGACATCTCCGCCAGCTTTCCGACCGCCGGCTCCTATCCGATCAAGGCCGTTTACGTCAGCTCCACCAACACCCAGGGCGGTAGCGCCACCCTCACCCAGATCGTCGGCTTCACCACATCCGTCAGGCTCTCCAGCTCCGTCAATCCCGTTGCAGTCAACGGCAACACCACTCTCACCGCCGCTGTTTCCGCAGCCTCAGGCGTGGCCACAGGAAGCATCACCTTCCAAAGCAACGGAGCCGCCATCGGCACAGTACAGCTCACGGGCGGAGTCGCCACGCTCGTCACCAGTTTCCCTCAGCCTGGCATCTATAACCTCGTTGCGGTGTACTCCGGCGACGACCAATCCTCCACCTCCAACACCGTCGTCGAAACGGTCCTCGGCAGCGTCAATATCACCCTCACCAGCTCCATCAACCCCGTCTTCCTGGATAACCCCACCATCCTCACCGCGCTCGTTACGCCAGTCGTCCCCGGGGTAGCGCCCACCGGTACGGTCAGCTTCTTTGACGGCACAACTCCCATCGGCTCTGCCCCCGTCGTCAACGGCTCTGCCAGCGTCTCCGCCAGCTTCGTCTACGCCGGAACCCACAGCCTCACCGCCGTCTACTCCGGCGGATCAGCCTACGGCGGAGCCACGTCCCTCGCCTACTCCCAGACGGTTGCGGACTTTTCGCTCACCGTCGCCTCCGGAGGCTCCAGCAGCGGTTCAACCATCGCCGGCGGCACCTTCACCTACCCGCTGGTGGTCACCCCCATCATCACCAGCACCCTTCCCGGCCCCATCACGCTGACCTTCTCCGGGCTACCCTCCACCGTCACCGGAACCCTTACCCCCACCTCCATCGCCAGCGGCTCCGGCACTACCGCGGTGGGCTTCGCGGTCACCGCCGCCAATCTGCTTCAAACTTCGCATCTCAAGCGTCCTGATCCACGCCATCGCTCGCCCGGCTCCCACTCGCCGCTGGGCTACATTCCCGCGACCATGGCCATGGCCGCCCTTCCTCTGGCCTGGTTCCGCCGCCGCAACCGCTTCGCCTCGCTCTTTGCCTCCCTCTGCCTGCTCGTCGGCATTACGACTGGCCTCTCAGGATGCATCTCGTCACCCTCCAGCGGCTATTACGGCGAGACCCCGCAGACCTATAACCTCACCGTAACTGCAACCTCCGGCAACCTGACCCGATCCACGTACCTCAAGCTCACCGTCCAGTAATCCCGTAACAGGAGTCACTCCCGGCATGCACCAGACCGCTTCCGCAAAACAAGGGTTGATGCTCCCCGAGCGAGAAATCGCCGGCTACTCCTGCCGTGCCCTGGAAAGGCTGCGCCGCTCTCTCCGTCAGTCGGCGCCCTGGATGCCCATGCTTGCCGTGTTGTTCTTTCTGCTGGCCGTGGCGCCCTCACTCCTCCATGCCCAAACCCCCATGGATCTGGGCATGACTTACACTCAGCAGCGCTCCAAGTTCGTAGGCTCCTCGCCCTCGGATTACTTCTATCTACGCGGAGCTACCGTCGATCTGGCCTACTATCCCTTCCACGGCTTCGGCCCTGTCGTCTCCTTCAACGGCCTGGCCGTCACCAACCTGCGTGGCCAGATCGATATCCACCAGGCCAGTTTTCTCGGCGGCGGACGTTATACCTTCAACCTCGGCCACATCTCGCCCACCCTGTGGAGCCGCCGCGGCGGCATCTTTGCGGAAGCCCTCGTCGGCGTTACCGATGCCACCGACGGCGAGTATCCCTCCGGCAATTCTCTGGCCAGCTCCGCCTTTGGCTACACCTACGCTCTCGGCGGCGGCATCAACTACAACATCTATCACCGCTTCGAACTGCGCCTCATGAGCCACTACTTCGTCACCGACCTGCCCAACGGCGGCAGCAAACAGCAGAAGAACATCCAGGTCAGCGTCGGCGTCAACTGGCACTTCGGCAATTAGTTCCAGCGCCCACGGCTGGGGAAGATGCCCGCGGCTAGGAAAACGCCTGCGGCTGGCTAAGCGCCCGCGGCAAAATCGTCTTCTACAACCGGAACAACCCGTCGCCAGAGCCACCCCCACTACGACTCCTCCCTCGCCACAGAAACTCACTCTCACAGACTGCCCCAAGGCCGCACCTTTGCATCCAAAGTTGTGGGATGGGATGCGAAACCTCACAGTCGCCCCCCGGCGGCCCGCAGATCGAAGAGCAGCTTCACCGGCTCATCCAGACCGGCGCCCTGCTCGCCTCGGAAGGCTCCCCGGATGCCATCGCTCAAACGGCGCTGGATGCAGGCCTGCATCTCTGCGGAGCCCGCTTTGGCGCCTTCTTGTACCATCCCGCAGAGGACCGGAGCCCTGCAGGAACTTCAAGCGAACCGTTTCAGCTCTATAAGATCGCCGGTCCGGAGATCGATATCTTCCAATCCCTCCTGCACCGGCAGTCAACCGGCAACGTCAACATCAACTTCCTCGGCCAGAAGGTCTTTCGCTCCGGCGACATCACACACGATCCCCTCTATGGCCAGAACCCCCACTTCCTGGGTATCCCGCAAGGCCATCCCCCCATTCGCAGCTTCCTCGCCGTCCCGGTGCGCAACCGCTCCGGATCCCTCCTCGGCCTTATGATCTACGGCCATCCCGAGCGCAATATCTTCCCTGCCTCCAGCGAAGATCTGGCGGTCGCCGTCGCCTCCCAGACAGCCGTCGCCCTCGAAAACATCCTTCTCTCTGAAAGCCTCCATCAGGCTACCTCCCTGCTGGACTCCGCCCGCTCCCTGCGGTGCCAGACCGCCAGCCACCTGCGCGTCGCTCTGGATGCTGCCCAACTCGGCACATGGACCTGGGACCGCGCCACCGATTGCCTGGTTCTCGACGAGCGCACGGCCACGATGCTGCACGCTCAGCCCCACGTTCCCATCCGTCGCGCGGCCCTCCGCCAACACATCGCCGGCGTCGTTGACCAACCCGAAACCGGCGTGAGTCGGCAGCGCCTGCTCGCAACCGGGGGCCTGTACAACGCCGTGCTCCGCATCGACTCCCCGGAGGGCATCCAGTCCTGGGTTGCGGTCAGCGGCCTGGCCAACTTCGCTCCGCACTCCTCCCGAATCACCGGCATGATCGGCACGCTGCAGGACATCACCTCCCAGAAGACCCAGGAGGCCGCCCTCCGCCAGAGCGAAAAACTGGCTGCCACCGGCCGGCTGGCCGCCAGCGTCGCCCACGAGATCAACAACCCATTGGAGGCCGTCACCAACCTGATCTACCTCTCCCGCACAGACTCCGGCGTTCCTCCCTCCGTCCGGCTCCTGCTTGAGGCCGCCGACGCCGAGATTACCCGGGTCGCGCAGATAGCTCAACAGACCCTCGGCTTTTACCGCGATACCTCCGTCCCTATGGAGATCGACCTCAATGAGATCCTGAGCAGCGTCGTCGAGCTCTTCTCCCGTAAAATGCAGTCCCGGAAGATCTCCTGCACCCTGGACTTGGAGCCCTCGCTACGCATCCATGGCCTCCGCGGTGAGATTCGTCAGGTCTTCTCCAACCTCATCGTCAACGCCATGGAGGCCTTCCCTTCCTCCGCGCTCGAACCCTGCCGCATCCACATCCGCGGCCGCCGCCTGCAAGGCCGTGGAAAGATCTCCATCCTGATCGCTGACAACGGCTCCGGCATCCCCACCTCCGCTCGTCAGCACATCTTTACTCCATTCTTCACCACCAAGCGCTCCGTCGGCACCGGCCTCGGCCTCTGGGTTACCCGCAGCTTCGTTGAAAAGCACGGAGGGCTCATCCACTTCCGCAGCCGCTGCCACCCGCCCTTGGGAACCATCTTTCGGATCGTCTTCCCACAGTGGCGCCCGTCCGAGGAGTCGCCTGCGGAAGGCCAGGCCGAACGCGAGCCTCAGAGTTGCACCCAAAGCCTCGGCCCGGCCCCCGCACCCCCTTCGCCTTATCCCCGGACCTCCTCTCCTTGCTTCCGATCCACCGGCGCTGCCTAGACCAAAGCCAGGCCCGAGCCAGACCAGAGCCCTCAAAACCGCGTCTCCCTGGCTGCCGCAGTACATTCCATCCTCGCCGGCCTCCTTCAGAGTTTCCTGCCATTCTCTCTCCGCCATCTGGGGTCTTCCCTTCATCCTCACTCCAGAGGCTGAGCACCCGTAGGGGACCTTTCCTCCGCCGGAGACGGCGCAGTACGTCCTCTCCGCAGACATCCATCCACAGGAAAACGGCCCCACGGCAAATCTCTGATGGCATTGGTCCTCCAACTCCGCTAAACTCTTGCCAATACTCATCGCATTACCCAACAGGGCCCCTCATGCCAACCTTGCCTCCCGCTGGTCACCCGCGCTCCGATTCGCAGACCGCTGCCATCCGCGCAGACGCAGAGGCTCCGGGCACGGAAGCTCCTCCCACGCATGTCCTGGTCGTCGATGATGAGCCCATCATCGCCAACACCATCGTTCAAATCCTGAACCGCAGCGGCTTCATCGCCGAAGCTGCCTACGGCGGCAAAGAAGCCATTGAAGCCGCCCAGCGCACACGCCCGGAGCTGGTCCTCTCCGACGTCCTCATGCCCAACATTGATGGCGTGGAGGCTGCCATCGCCATCCAAAAGTTCCTCCCCAACACCCGCATCGTCCTCTTCAGCGGGCAGGCAGCCACCGTGGAGATCCTCGCCCGGGTTCGCCGGCTCGGCTACCACTTCGAACTCCTCGCCAAGCCCCTGCACCCTATCCAACTCATCAAGCATCTGCGCAAGGAATAGATCGCAACCAAAGTTCGCGTATCCAGCGCAAGGGCCTCCAGCCCCACGGGTGCGCGAGATAAAAGTGAGAAACGGCCGAGGCTCAGCTTCAGGAGCCACCATTTCCAAGCGAATTTAGCACCTTTGGGGTCTGCTGAAAGGGTTTGCGCTCGGCGGAGCCAGTCAGGGTTGTCTGTAGTCCGGGTACGCTCGGATTACCGATGCTTTTCTGGGATCTCGGAAAGGTCTCCACTTCCAGGCCGTACACCCATCGCAAAACTCTAAATGGGCGCCTGTTCGTAGCAAGTGAAAATGTCCGGTTTTCTTAGCACATGAAGTGTCCGGTTTTGTTTTCTGAACCCGCCGCCGCCGCATCTGTTGGAAAGTGGGAATCCCGCGTACTTTGCGGGATTTCCAAGCGAGGTGGAAAAGTCGGCTTCTTGACTTTTCCACCGAGCGTCTTTTCAACAGATGAGGATGCCACGGAGGCCTTTGCTACGGGGTCGCCCTGGCGGGTGTAGTAGCCCACCCGATGCGGCCCGTAGGCCAACGTGATCCTGCCGTCCAGATGTTGATGCACCATCACCGGGCAGCCGGCCAGGGTGCCGCGCCAGCGTACCGGTTCGATCTGCAAGGCCAGATTCTGAAAACTGACCGTATTGTCGCGGTTCACCGTGCGCTCGAATTGCAGCGAGAAGATCAGGTCCAGATCGCGGCGCGGGCAAGCGGTGAAGGCTGTTCCCCGCTGCGTGGCTGGAACCTGAAAACGACCGTTGAACTCGGCGATATACTCCTCGCGGAGGAAGCGGTTGGCCGCCTCCACCGTGCTGATTCCGCGCAGCCTGAGGCTCCTGCGGCAGCCGTCCCTGCCAGGTCGCGAAGCTGCGCTCCGATCGACCCCGCGCCTGCGGCGAATAAGCCGGAATCATCCGTACCCCCAACTCGCGCAAGGCTCGACCCACCTGCGTCAAACGCTGCGGGTCCACCTTGCCGTCCGCCTTCGGCGTCAGCCAGAAATGACTGCCCCGATCCGAGTACAGCGCGCAGAACAGTCCCTTGCGCTCGATCACCTCCCACAGCCCGGCCATCACCGTCGCCGTCGATTCCTCCTCCACCAGTTGGGCGTAATAGATCTCGCTGGTCGCGTCGTCCAGAATCACGATCAGGTCATACCAGCGCTCGTCCTGGAACCACTGGTGGTGGCTGCCGTCGATGTGCAGCAGCATCCCCGGCAAAGGACGCCGCTCGCGCCGCTTGCGATGCACCCCTCGTTTGCGCGCCTTGGGCGCCAGCCCGGCGCCCTGCAGCGCCCGTTTGACCCACGTATAGCTCAACCTGATGCCGTGCTGTTCCACTAGTTTCTCGTGAAAATGGCGTACGTTCAGATCGAAATACCTCTCCCGATACAGCCCCAGCACCTGCTCAGCCAGCGCTAGCGGCACACGCTTCTCGCTCGGTTTTCCGCGCCGACGGTCCAGCAACCCGTCGTAGCCGTGTTGTTCATACCGCTCCCGCCAACGTCGCATCGATCGGTCGCTGATGCCGATAATCTCCGCCGCTTGCCACCACGTGATCTTCTTCGCCATGGCCCTCAGTATCACTTCCTGCACCTTCATTGCCGCCTCCACGGCGGCCCTCGGATAGCTCTCCATGTTCCCTCCCATGGCTCTATCCTCGCCGCCCGCCAAGCGGACACTTCATGTGCTATCTCACCCGGACATATCATGTGCTAACGACACCCCAACCGATGTCGATAGATGGGTTTCACCAGATCTCATACCATAGAGCCCACGCCTCAGTCGCCGCCTCGAATCGGCTTCCAAGCCGACATGGTCTGCTCCTGCATGCCCCCATCGTCGAAAACAGCACCCTAACTCCAGAAGTCTCGCTCAGCCAATGGGTTCGCGAAGGTTGTCAAGAGGGAGCGCCCTGGGCATTTTGAAGAACTGCGGCCTGTTTTTCCAGGATCACCGAGACGGAGAAATCCATCTGAGTTGATCCTACCGATCATCTGTCGCCGCATCGCGCCACTCTCATCAAGCAAGTACCTTTCGGTGTTCAGAGCGAGAGAAAGAGTCGGTCCAAGTTGCTACCGTACTTCATGCGCGTTGACTCGGCCTCGATCCGATCGGTCTGGTTCTTAGCTGACCACCGAGGTGACTCGCAATCGGTATCCATTCACCCCTTCCAGCATGGTTACACTTTTTCAAGCGCCCGTCGCAACCCAGCGTGCGTCATTCCTTCTGCCATCCTGCCGCAGGCCATCCAGCGGCACACGCCAGACTTATCCAAGGGCACACGCCGGCCTCTATTCCCCAGCGCGATCCGGGCTGCCTCCGGCAATCATCTCTTGCTTCCTTTCCACACCCCGAAGAAAGCGGTCGATATCCACTACGAACCGCTCGTGGCTGCCCTCGCAGATCACCTCCACCTCGTCTCGGCACACCACACGGAACCGCAGCCGGCGGTTTTCCACCGCTTCTAATGTCACCTCCGCCGTCACCTTCATCCCCACCGGAGTCGCGGCGCAGTGGCTGAGTTGTACCTGCGTCCCCAGACTCCGATGCTGCGGCTCCAGGTACGGCTCCAGCAGCCGCATGCACGTCCACTCCACAAACCCGATCATCCACGCCGTCGCCAGCACTGGCGGCATTTCGGTACCCGGCGCAAACGTCCCCACCACCCGGTTCACCGTCAGCCCGTCCACCACCAGCAACGTCTCAGCGTGTCGCATTCTCGCCTTCAGCTCTGTCAACCCCATCGTTGCTCCCTCTTGCTAGCTGTCTTTCCTGGCATTCTTACTCCAGGTTTCTCTGCTTTTCATTATCGTGTCGCCACCACGAACAGTCGCGGAAACCGTAGCAAGGTCTTTCCATCCACGCGCCGCGGATACGTCCTCGCAATCTCCGCACCGTAGGCTCTCAAAAACTGGTCCCCCGCCGCCGCATCCAGCGCCGCTAGAAATGGCCGCAGCGACGATCCTTTGAACCACTCCACAATGGTCTCTGGCCCATCCATCACATGCTCATACACCGTGTGCCATATCTCTACCTGCCGGCAGAGCGG
Source organism: Granulicella sp. (assembly GCA_027365345.1). Lineage (GTDB taxonomy): Bacteria > Acidobacteriota > Terriglobia > Terriglobales > Acidobacteriaceae > Granulicella. Next base: position 2,589 of record DAHXNO010000206.1, on the reverse strand, counting down.
CTTGAGTTGGTCATAGTACGATTCCGCATCCGGCAACTCTGCCCGCGCCATACCCGCTAACGCCCGTGTCTCCGCCCACGGCCTCCTTGCCGCCACCTCCATCATCAGCCGGTGCGAAGGCTCACGCGTGTTGTCCGGCATCTGCACCGCCAGCACGCCGCCCTCAGCCAGCCCTCCCAGCATTCGCCGCATCACGCTCTGATGTTCTGGAACCCACTGCAGCACTGCATTCGCAAACAGCAGGTCCGTATCCTCCGGCGGAGTCCAGTCCACCAGATTCGCCTCGAGGAACACGCACTCTGGCAGTCGTTCCCGCGCCCACCGCAGCATCTCCTTCGATGCATCGACTCCCATCACCTTGGCCTCGGGAAACCGCTCCACCAGCAACTCTGTCGAGTTTCCCGGTCCACACCCCAAGTCCACCACGCGTCGTGCGCTCCGCAATCGAACCTGCGCCAACAGATCGCGCGAAGGCCTTGACCTTTCGTCCTCGAACTGCAGATACTGCAGTACGTTCCAGTCCTTTGCCGCTGTATCCGCTCCCGTCATGTTCACCCCGATTCGCCGCGCCTTGATTCTATCCAATCGCCCACGCTCCAGAGACTTCTTCGCTACCGGCTTTCAGGCTGCCAGGGTTTCCGCAGGTTGCACGCCGAAGCCAACAGCCCGTCTTTTCGTCAGATCGGCCTCCTGTTGGCCCTATCGTCTTGCCGGCGTCTCGCGCTGCCAGGAAAGAGCGTGGCAACAGCAAAAGCCATCCCTGCATTCCTTGGCCGTTGCCCCCAATAAGTATTCTTGAAGAACAAGTTTTCACTCTACCGTACCGATGCGGCTCTTTAGGCTTAGCGTATCGCTTGAAAGTGAGGGATCATGAACTGTCGGCCGCGCTATCTGCTGGGCTTGGCTGTCCTCTTGGCGTCCGCGTTCTGCGGCGTCGCTGCACAGGCCCCAACGCAGTGGATCAGTCCCGCAAACTGGTTCAATCCTGACACGGCCGCCATCCGAAAACCGGGGACCAGCGTTCGCATTGAACTCATCGGCGACTCGACTCAAACCAAAAACGCGGGCTATGGCCGAGGTTTCTGCGCCAACCTCACGCCTCAGGTCGACTGCCTCGATATGGCCAAGGGAGGAGCCAGCACAAAGACCTATCGCCGGCAGGGCCTTTGGGCGCGCGCCCTCGAAACCAAGCCCGACTACATGCTCATCCAGTTTGGCCACAACGATGAGGTCTCGCCCAGCCATCTGCCGCGTCAAGTGCCGCTTCCAGACTACATTGCCAACCTCAGACGCTTCGTCACCCAAGCCCGCGCCGCCGGAATCCAGCCCATTCTGGTCACGCCCTTGACCCGCCGCTACTTCGGCCAGGATGGCAGGATTCACTCCGACCTTACCGCCTACTGCCAGGCAATGAGAGCCGTCGCAACGCAGATGAATGTCCCGCTCATTCACCTCCAGCAGATGAGTATCGCGTATCTGGACAAAGTAGGCCAAGCGGAAGGTGATAAGCTCGCCATCACCAAAAAAGACCCGGACGGGAAGACCGTGCCGGACAAGACCCACATCAATTGGGCCGGGAGCTATCTCTTCGGCCGAATGGTCGCCGTCGGCATGGAGAAGGCCGTGCCCGCTCTGAAACCGTATGTGCTCCCTTCCCCAGCCGCTCTCCCGCCCCAGGGCCTCCAGGCCATGAGGGTTCTTCAAGGCGGCCCGGTCAAGATCATTCTGGTCGGTGATTCAACCGTGGCCACGCAGGGAGGCTGGGGACCGGGATTTTGTGCCGTCATGACGCCCAACGTCACCTGCATCGACGACGCCAGGAACGGACGCAGCACCAAGAGCTTTATCGACGAAGGGCTGTGGAGCCAAGCGCTGGCCGAGCACGGCGACTACTATCTCATCCAGTTCGGCCACAATGACGAGAAGCCGGATCCAAAACGCCATACCGATCCGGAGACGGCCTACGCCGCCAATCTGCGCATGTTCATCCAGAACGTGCGGGCCATCGGGGCCGTCCCTGTGATCCTCTCCCCTCTCGCGCGGCGAACCTTCCACAACGGCAAACCCGCCAACAATGACCTCAAGCTGTATGCCGATGCTGCCCGTCGAGTTGCACAACAGGAAGATGTTCCTTTCATCGATCTGCTGGCGCTCTCCGACAAATTGCTGAGCACCATGACCCAGGCGCAGGCCGACCAGTTCGATGCCGTAGGTCATCCCGACCAGCGCGCCGAGAATGGGAGCGCCAAGCTCGACCGCACTCACCTCGATCAGAAGGGCAAGCAGGTTTTCGGCCGCATGGTCGCCGAGAACCTCTCCCGGCAACTCGTGGAACTCGGTCCCGACCTCATCGGCACTCCCACCCCATCGATCTCCTCTGGCGGCCAGCGGGGCGCCTGGTGCGTTTTGTCATCGTCCGCCATCCGCACCGCGGCGCCATCTTCCTGCTATCCACCGATCTGACTCTGGAGCCGATGGAAATCATCCTGCTCTATGGCTACCGCTTCAAAATCGAACTCGGCTTCCGGCAAGCCCTGCACGTGGTGGGAAGTTATGCCTATCACTTCTGGATGGCTGCTATGAAACCGC
>DAHXNO010000205.1 GCA_027365345.1 Granulicella sp. | reverse complement strand
GAACCCCAACTCCCAGCCTCTTTGGCCGCAGCCACAAGCTCTTGCGCAGATGCAACCCACCCCACTGCTTCACCACCCCTCCCAACGACCTCAGCCGCGACCGGAAGATCATCAGCCCCAGCGCCCCCGCCGGGATCAGCGCGAACTCCGCCATCAGCCTGGAGCTCACGTTGTAAGAGAACCGCACCGCTACAAACAGCATCGCGTAGCTGTACGCTCCGGAGAGCAGCGCATAAGCAAGAAACAGCCCAACCCTCCTGCGCGGGACCGCCGGAACCTCTACCGGCAGCCGCAGCACGCTGCTCTGGAACCAGCTCGACGCAAAGCTCGTCGACCGCTCCTTCAGATCAGGAATCCCGATCACCTCCGTCAAAAAGTAATATCCATCCAGCTTCAGCAGCGGATTCAGATTCAGCACAATCACCGCCAGCCCCGTAATCAGAATCACCTTATACGCAAGGTCATGCTCCCACGCGCCCGCCTGGGTATTCATCCACACCAGCATGGCCACGCCGCACAGCACCATCTCAATCCAGATCCCGGCGATGATCGTCGCCAGCCGCTGGATCCTCGTCGCTGAAACCCAGGTCTCCGTCACATCCACAAAAAACGCTGGAGCCAGATACAAAAACATCAGGCCCATGCGATGAACCTCGCCGCCATAGTGCTTGCACGTCAGCCCATGCGCTGACTCGTGAATAAAACCCAGCACAAACAGCAGTACCCAGAACTCCACAAAGTCCAAAAACGTCTTCTGCGTAAAGTTGTAGTACAGCGGAATATCCGCCCCGAACTCCTTCCACTTCACTACAAACACCGCCGCCTCAAAGCAGAACAGCAGCACCGCCGCCAGCACGCTCCACCGGCTGTAAATCAGCCCTCCCGCCCAACCATCCAGCCACGTCAGGTACCGGTCCGGATCCCAGGCGGAAAAACTGATGTGGGCCAGATCGATCTTCGATCTCCGCTTGGCCCTTCGCCCGCGCTCCGCCATCAGCCTGGCGCTGTACGCCAGATTCTTCTCCTGCGCCGTCTTGAACCAGAAGTCGGACTCGTCCAGACTTGTAGCAAACTCCTCCGCCTCACGCGCCGTCAGCGTTCCGTTGTACCTCTGGTTGTAGGCCTGCGCAATCTCCTCATAGCTCCTCACCCCGTCAAAGAGCTGCGCCAGTTGCCACTGCGAAGGCTGAAAGCGGAAGAAGGTCCCCTTGCTGCGCTGCAACACTCCCACCACCGGCTCGCCGTCCAGCGTGTCCTCGCGTGTCACCAGCTCCGGGTCCAGCCGCGGCGGCCGCGCCCGCGAGAGCCGCGCCTTCGGAATCTCCGGAAGCGCCGCGTCCAGCGCCTCGCTCAGATTCATCGCTTCGCCCTCACCTTCGCCCTCACCTGCATCGTCATCCCCGGCCGCAGCAGCGGCGAGGGATCCACCACCTCGCCAATCACCTGCACGCTCCCGCTGGCCGGGTCCACCACCGGGCTCACTCGGTACACTCTGGCGCGCTGCCGCAGACCCGGAACATCCTGCGTAGTCAACTCCAGCTCCGCCCCGCGCCCAAAGGCCGCCATCTGCGCCTCCGGCACCGTAAACAAAACCCGCAGCGGAGCCACCGCCGTCACCCAGAACAACACATCGCCTGTCTTCACCTCCTGCGCCATCCGCAGCGTCCGCCGTCCCACCACCCCCGCAAACGGAGCCACAATCCGCGTCTCCTCCAGTTGCAGATTGGCCGCCGCCAGCTCCGCCTCCGCTGCCTGCTCCTCGGCCTCATACCGAGCTACCTCATCCTTGGTCTCCGCCAGCTCATACTTGGCGTGCTCCCAGTTCTGGGTGCTCAGAATCTTATCCGCCAGCAACGCATCCGCTCGCTGCAGATCCGCCGTGTCCACCATCTGCTGGGAATCCCACTCCTTCACCTGCGCCTGCAGGGACGCTATCTTGGCCCTCTGCTCCGCGCACTCCGCCTTCAGCGCCCGGTCATCCAGTAGCGCCATCACCTGGCCGCGCCGCACCCGGTCCCCAATATCCACCAGGATCTGGACCACCCTGCCATCTCTCTCCGCTGCTACATCGGCCTGCTCGGCGGCCACCAGCGGCCCTGTCGTTTGGAAGCCGCTCCCTGCATCCGTCTCCGCTGCCGCAACCCTGGGCCCCGCCACCTCCGCCGCACCCGCCGCCATCCGTTGCGCCTCGGCAACCGCCGCTTGGCTCGGCCGCGGATTGCAGCCGCACAACCCCGCTCCGGCGCCCAAAGCCCCCACCATCAGGCCGGCGGAAACCATCCGGCGGGCCACAGCCGCCACCCCAACCCTCTTCGCCTTTGGCCAACGCCACACTCTCTTCATCGCATCACCAGCCCATCCAGTTCCATACCATCTGCCAGGCCCACAACGCCGGCTTGCGCAACAGCACATACCCCGCCGGCCGCAAGCCAACATAAATCTTCCCTTCTCCGCCCATCCCCGCCCGCAGCGTCGCCTCGTAGTTGGGCAGCGGAACCAGCGCGGCAAATCTCCGCTCATCCTCTGTCACTCGCGCCTCCGGGCTCACCGCCCCCACCTCGCCCTTCCACGTCCGCTGCGGATAGCTGGCCAGCTTGATCGCCACAGGCTGCCCCGGCCGCACCAGCGCCACATCGCTCTCGGCCACCTGCACATCCACCACCACCCGCCGCACATCCAGCACCTGCGCAAACGCATCCCCTGCGCTCAAGTGCTCTCCCGCCTCACTCTCCAGCGCCGGCGTGGCCACCACCCCCTCAATCGGCGACCGCAACTCCGCACCCCGCACCCGGCTCTCATCCCGCTCCGCCTCCGCGCGCAGCATCTCCACCTGCGCCCGGTCAGCTCCCGCCTGCGGAGCTCCCCGCGCCAGATCCGCTTCCATCGTCAGCTCCGCCGCCTGATAACGCGCCTGCGCCGCAGCCAACTCCGCCCTCCACTGCCAGTCGTTCATCGTTCCCAGCAGCGCGCCGGCCGTCACCCGTTCGCCCTCATGCGCCAGCACGCTCTGCACGCTCCCATCCGCCGGAGCCGCAATCGTCACCAGGTGCTGCGGCTCCACCACCGCCTCTCCAGCCACTCGCATCGGCAGCGGGCAAAACACCAAAAACACTCCCACCGCCGCCGTCACTCCGGCATACACCAGCCGACGCTTCCCGCTGCTGCGCAGCAAGGCGCGCTTCTTCTCCATCAGCGGCTCCAGCAACCCAATCAGCGGCACCTCCCGGTACAGCAGCGCATTCCGTACCGCTACCGTCGCCTGACCGCCCAGAATCTTGATCATCTCAATCTGCGGCTCATCCAGAAAATCCGCGTCGCTGGCCGCATACACCAGCATCCCCACCCGCCCCTGATCATCCTCCAGCGGAAGCGCATACAACCCCCGATACCCGGTAGCCTCAAAGTACCTCGCCACCCCCTCCGCAATCTCCTCACCCTCAGCTCCGGTCTGCCGTACATGCAGCGGCGAACGTTCCGCGTTCAACACCCCTATCAGCTCCCGCAACCGGTCCACCTGCGCATCGCCTATTGGAATGCTCGCCATCCCAGAGACCGCCCGCAACTGCAGGCTCCCCTTGTCCTCCATGGCAATCGCGCACATCTCATACGCCAGCACGCTCTGCGGGCTGTTCACAATCATCTGTAGCAGCCGGTCCAGGCGCAGCGTGGACGTAATCTCAGAGCTCACATGCACCAGCGTCTCCAGAATCTCCAGCTTCCTCTCCGCATGCATCAGGCTGGCGTTCTTCAATGCGTGGCTCGCGGTCTCGGCCATCTCAGACAAAAAGAACTGATCATCCTCGTCAAAAGGACCATCGCCGCTCCGATTCACCGCCTCCAGCACCCCAATCTCCGCCCCGTCCTGCATCAACGGAACCAGCAGCAGGTTGCTCACCCGCGGCGTCCTCAGCTCCTCCGGCAGCCTCTCCAGCGCCTCATTCCGCCGCACCAGCCGCTCATCTCCCGCATCCACGATCCGCAGCGGCTCACCCTCCTCAGCCATCGCCGCCACCAGCCCCTCCTCCGGCTTCTGCACCATCCCCTGGCTCACCGTGGCGTCCTGTCCATCAGCCGCCATCAGCCGCAACTCCTCGCCGTCAAACAGCCACAGATGCATCGCCTGGCAAGGCAGCATGGCGGCCATCTTCACCGGCGTCATCGCAATCACCTCATCCAGCTCCAGCGTGGCGTTCAACGACCGCTCCAGGTCATAGAGCTGGCTCAGCCGGTGTACCGAATCCAACAGGTTCTGCTGCTGCCGCTCCATCTCCTCAGCGGCCACAATCGCCGCCCCGGCAATCCCCGCCAGCTCCTGCAGAGCCTCCATCTCCGCTGCCCCCACCGCCGCCCCAAAGCACAGCACCTCCACCACGCCCGCCAGCCCCTGGGCATAAAAGAACGGCAGGTACACCAGGGATGCAATCGTCCGCGTCACCAGCACATGCGCATACTCCTCGCGCGGAACCTCAGCGCCCGTGTATGTCATCGGCTCCGCCCGCCCGGCAAAGAACGCCTCCACCAGCAAACTGCTTGCGGAGAGCGGCTCCTGCCCCAGGCTCACCGCACCCGCCAGCCCCACCGGAGCCAGCGTCTGCCCTCCGTCGCCCTCCACCACCCGATGCACCAGGCACGCGCCATCAGCCACCGTCTCCACCGCCGTCATCGCAATCAGCCGCGCCCGCACGGCGGGGTCTGCGGTGCTCAAGATCCTGTTCATCCGTTCAACCGCGGCGGAACTGGGCATGCTCAATACCAGGGTTCTATGGAATGGAAGGCACAACACAGAAGGCACAACACAACAGCGCGGCAGAACGGCTCAAGAACGGCTCAACAAAACCATGCACCGCCCCGTACACTTGACGGGTATAAGTCACAAGCCCGAATCTCTTTAGACGGAGAGTGTACCAAGCGTTTCGCAGGATGGGAACCGCCATCGGGCAATCCTTCCATCCTTTGGCCGTTCTGCCCACCAACCCTTAACTCTTCAAGGAGCTCTCTTTGGATCTCGACATCCGCCAGACCGGTCCCATCTGCATCCTTCGCATCAAAGGCCAGTTCAAGTCCTCCGACACATCCGAATTCAATACCGCTCTGGATCAGGCGATCTCCAGCCGCTGTCTCTACCTCCTCCTCGACCTCGAGCAGACCACCTACATCGACTCCTCGGGCATCGGCGCCGTCGTCGGAGCCCTGCGCCGCACCCGCCAGATCGGCGGAGACACTCGGCTGATCAATCCCTCGGCCTTCATCACCAGGAGCTTCAAGATGATGAGCATCCTCAGCCTCTTCGCCGTCTTCACCAGCGAAGAGCAGGCCATCGCCTCCTGCAACCCCTCTTGATCTCTCTCCCGGGCCACGCACCAAACAAAAAAGGCGCAACCGTCGCAACGGCCGCACCTTTGCAAGCAATCTCTCTTTGCTCTTTTCGCTTCAGCTCCTCGGCGGCGACCCCATCCGCCGCGGAACAACAGAGTGCGTGGAGCCGACGAACGGACTTGAACCGTTGACCTGCTGATTACGAATCAGCTGCTCTACCAACTGAGCTACGTCGGCGAACTCCTTCGTCATTCTAGAGCATTTCCCCTATCATCGGGTATCCCGGCGCCGGCATGCGGCAGCGCATCCTCATCCACCCAGCGCGCAACCCCGCTCGCAACTCCGGACGTTGCGCCAGATCGCTGCGCCGGCATCGCCCATCCCTGCCGAGCCCACATGCCGAAGCCCACAGGACACCGCCAGAACGATGTTCCATCGGCAATCACCTCATCGGCAAAATCCACGCCCTCATCCTGCGCCGCGGAGTTCTCCTCTTCCTCCAACGCCGCCTATCGTGGCATCGCTCCATCCATCGCAGCCATCTTTCGTAATTCGTCAAACTCTCGTCCCCGCAATTTCTCCCACGTTTTCCACAACGCAAAAGGGCCGCCCGGCAACAGGGCGACCCTTTCTTCTATGGGAGGCAGCTCCAACGGAGGCAAAGCCATCGGAACTCTCTGGTGCAAGAGTATGTTCGACCCTCTGCCCTGTCAAGAAAGTTTTCCGTCTTTTATCATCTCTCGCAAAATCAACACTTTACATGTTTTTCTACCATTCGCGCCGGTTTTCTCCGGTTTTCTTCCCTGCCTCTGCCGCACCACCCTCCGGCTCCCTAAAACCCCTCCGCCGACGCCCGCTCGCCACGCCAGGGAGCCCTCACCGTAGGCTCTCCGCCGACCCACCCCAGCCACGCCCGGCCGGCGCCATCACCCCCTCCGCCCCACGAACCTCAACCAACTGCCCCCGCAAGTCCGCAAAGAATACCGGGGGCCATGCAATCGCCGCGAAAAACGATCTCGCCTGAAACATTCGACGGCCCACTCCCTCCATCCATCTCATCATTGCCTCAGCCAAAGCACCGGAGCCGGACACGAGCTTCTATGGTCAAAGTTCACGGCTCACCCATACCGCAAGCCCGCACAATCCCAGCTAAAGCATCTACGGGAGGATCACCGCCGGATTCGTAAACTGACTATGGCGGATCGTCTGCAGCGCCCGGTTCACCTCCTCCAGCGGATAGGTATCGACGGTCGGCCTCAGCTTGATATCGGCAGCGATCTTCAGAAAATCTCCTACGTCCTTTCGCGTCAAGTTGGTAACGCTTCGGATTTGGCGCTCACCCCACAGCAGCGAATCGTAATCGAACTCCGGAATCCGATCCAGGTGAATGGCATTGATCGCAACAATGCCGCCCTTCGCCAGCGACTTCAAGGCAGCAATCACCACCTCTCCGGCAGGAGCAAAGGTGATCGCGCAATCCAACGGCGTAGGAGGAATCTCCGTTGCTCCACCAACCCATTCAGCCCCTGACTCGCGCGCAAGCTGCTGATGCTGGGGCTGGCGCGTCGCTACATAGACCTTACAGTCCCAGGCGCGCAGCACGGGAAGATTCAACTGCGCAGACGCGCCAAACCCAAACAGTCCCACACGCTGACCTCGCTTCACCTCCGCCATGCGAAGACTCCGAAACCCAACAATGCCCGCGCAGAGCAAAGGAGCCGCATCCTCATCTCCCAGTTCATCCGGAAGAAAAGCCACATAGTCAGCCCGCGCGGTCGTGTACTCCGCATAGCCGCCCTGGCGGGTGTACCCCGTGTACACCGGATCATCGCACAGGTTTTCCCGTCCCGACCGGCAGTAGGAGCACACTCCATCCGTCCCGCCAATCCACGGCACACCCACCCTGGTCCCTTTCTTCAACCCGGAACGCCAGGGATCTACAACCTCCGCAACAATCTGGTGCCCAGGAATCAGCCAGGGCAGTCGAGGAGGCAATTCTCCCTCGACAATATGCAGATCCGTGTGACAGACGCCGCAGGCGAGCACCTTGAGCAGCACTTCTCCTTCTCCAGGCGCCGGGACTGGAATATCCTCCACCTGCAATGGATTCCTATCAATGGAAGCGGGAGTTCTTAATAAAGCTGCTCGCATCAAGCCCTCCATCTCTGCTTCGATCATAACCATGCAGCGCCTGGCCACTTGAACTTTCTTCAAGAAAACAACCCTGCTGCATGGCTGACAAAACTCAAGCCCGGCACAAAATCTCTTCTCTCCTCGCAACCGCCTTTCCTCTGCGCGCAGGCTTTCAAGTCAAGCGCGGGCCGGCGCTGCACGTAGATGGAATGCAGCCATCCTTATACCGTTACCCAGGATCACCGGCTCGAATCACCTTCCATTTGATGCGGCCTCGGAATCTGGCCAGGCGTCTGCACTGCGCGCTCAGCTCTGCTTCCGATCATCCTCCGCAGCCTCTGGCTGGCTGAAGATCGCCGGCTTATTCTGCGGGGCCAGATGAAGACTCAAAAACTCCACCTCCACCGCCGGCGGCTTTCCTCGCAACACCCTGTACGCCGCCCGCCCAAACCCAAGGAACAGCCCCAGCAGCACCGCCGCCGCTCCCAGCACGCCGGAGAGGATCGCTATATTCTCCAGCAGCGTAAATGTCTGCGCCGCCACAACCTTAAACGGTGGATGGGCCTCCTGATTGAACGCCAGTTCTTGCAGATGGATCCCCTTCACCATCGCCTCGGCCTCCGCCCCCGTAAAACCTCCGCTCGCCAGCGCCACCAGCGTCCCCTGTTGCCGCAACCGGGCACGGCCCTTCAGCTCCGGCGTCTCGGCCGCAATCACCTTCGCCGCCTGCTTCGCAATCGTCGGCGTCGGATAAAGCAGCAAGGTCAGCGTCTCCTTGCCTCGCGCATCGTCATACCGCGCAGTCACCGCCTCCGGCTCCATCGCCCAATCCAGTGACCCGGCCGGCAGCACCCCTCCTTCGGCGGCATAGCTCACCGGCCCCAGCGCATAACGCAAACTCCCCGGAACCAGCCCCTTGGCAGGCGGCAGCGTCGGCAGCACGGGCTCCACTGCGGCACTGCCAAACACCTTCGGCATCGCCTCCAGCAGCGGCGTCAGCTCCTGCGCATCCTCCTCCGGCATCCCCACGTCAAACCTCGCCAGCACCACCGTCTTGCCCACCGTGGAGAGCACCACCGCGCCACCGTGCGCGGCCACCCCGACCGTCTGGTAGGCTTCCACTCCCTTTCCCACGGTCAGCCCCGTCAACCACCACCCTGCAGCCGTCCCTCCTTGCCTTCCGGCCGGCCCTCCACTTGCCGCTTCCTGCTCCGCCTCTTCGGCCAGCGTAAACGCGCTATAAGCTCCAGTCCGATCTCCAAACTCCAGCGCCTCCATCTGCACCGTGCTCCCGCCATGCCGGTACGCCGCCGCCTCCCGCCGCCGTTCCCCGCATTCCGTAAGCGCCTGCTGGCTCACGCTCGTCAGCGCCGGCATCGGCGCCGCTGGATTCGAGGTCCGAATCCAGCCCCCAAACCCTGCCGGCAGCAGAGGAGCCTCCGGCTCCGTAAGCGCAATCTGAGCCCGCGCCATCCCGCCCATACCCCATGCCAATCCAACCACACAGGCAACGCCCCACAGCCCCACCCGCAACGCCGCAACCCCCACCCTCCGCCCTGCCATCAAACTGGAACGCATACAGCGCCCAGACTACACCAAGCCACCCAGAGCAAGCATCCGTCCGAACCCAGTCCTCCCGGACCCTTCGCTCACCTCGCATGCACCCCGGCATGGTTCCCGCCGCCAACCAGATCGCATGCGGCGCCTGCCATTCCGCTGCGTCACGCCTGGCTCGCTCACCGTGACGAACATTTACAGTGAGGGTGTGCCTCCCCTTGCCCCGCCGCAACGCGTTGATGGTACCCACCTCTATCGCAAGATTGTCTGGCATCTCATCCCTTATCTCTTCCTGCTCTACATCCTGGCCTACCTGGATCGCGTCAACGTCGGCTTTGCCGCGCTGCAGATGCAGCATGATCTACGCCTCAGCAACACGGTCTACGGAGCCGGCGCGGGTATCTTCTTTCTCGGCTCGGCGCTCTTTGACCTGCCCAGCAACCTCATGCTGGTAAAGGTCGGGCCGCGCCGCTGGATTGCAGCCATCATGATCAGTTGGGGCGTCATCGCCGCCGGGATGGTCTTCGTTCGCGGCCCGGCATCGTTTTACGCCTTGCGGTTTTTGCTCGGCGTCTGCGAGGCCGGCTTCTTCCCCGGCATCATCCTCTATCTCAGCTACTGGTTCCCGTCCCGGCAGCGCGCCGGAGCGACCGCCAAATTCATGACGGCAACCTCGATTGCAGGCGTCGTGGGCGCACCCATCTCAGCGTCGCTGCTCAACCTCGAAGGCCTCCTGCGCCTGCACGGCTGGCAGTGGCTGTTTCTCGTAGAAGGCATCCCCAGCCTCGCCATGGGCTTCAGCGTTCTCTACCTGCTCATGGACCATCCCAACGATGCTCCCTGGCTCAGCAGCGCGGAAAAGCTCTGGCTCAATGCAGAGTTGGAGCGCGACCGGCGCGCCGGAGGAGCCGCGGAGCACCACCAGCTAGGCGACGCCTTCCGGGCGCCGATCATCTGGCTGCTCTCGGCCATCTGCTTCTTCGACCAGGTCGGCGTGTACGTCGTCAACCTATGGATGCCCCTGATCCTGTCCAGCCTTCTGCATCCAACAGGCCGAGCAGGCGCAATCCTTTCGCCTGCTGAAGCTCGCCTCATCTCCAATAGCTCCATGATTCCCTATCTTGCGGCGGCGATCTTCACCGTCGCCATCGGCCGCAGCAGTGACCGCAGCGGCGAGCGGCGCTGGCATATCGCTGGCTGCCTGATTCTCAGCGCGCTTGGCTTCGCATCGGCTGGAGCCACGCACGCGTTTGTCCCCGCACTCGTCGGCTTTACGGCTGCCGCGGTAGGCTACTGGAGCATCATGGGACCGTTCTGGGCGCTCCCCACCAGCATGCTCGGCGGCCGTGCGGCAGCCGGCGGCGTCGCCATCATCATGATGATCTCCGGAGCCGGCGGCTTCGTCGGGCCCTATCTCACCGGGCGGCTCAGAGACCTCACCCACAGCTTCTCCGCAGGCCTTTACGTCATCGCCGCCATGACCCTGGCCGCCGCAGCCCTGTGCGGGTTGCTTCCCAAAGCAGCCAGGGCGCCTTCACGCTAACCCAGGGCGCCTGCTTCCCGCGTCCAGCAGAGCAACCCGAACAAAAGGTCATCGAGCTTCTCCAACCGGCAGAAGACCCTTCAGAACCTTTACGCGCTCCGGCCCGGCGCTTTCACCTGGCGCTCCATCGCGCCGCATTCCTTGGAACGGGCGCAATCGCACTCCCACGCCCGGATGCGCCGCGGCTGGAAGCGCCAGGGGGGATCCTGACCGACCCGCGCACCAGCGGCACAGCCACGGGAAAGACCGATCCACGGACAAAAACAATCGAGCGCGCCCAGCCCCCAGACCTTCACCTCTCCCCTTTTTGATAGCCTTGCTGCATGAGTTCCAACCAAGAATCAACCGATTCAACCGATTCCTCTGCCCAGATGCGAATTGCCATCCTTGGCGCCGGCAAAATGGGTGGCATCCTTCTGCAGGCCTTCCTCAGCTCCGGCCTCTTCACCCGCCGGCAGGTGATGGCCACCGTCGCGCACCAGGCCCGAGCTCTGGCTCTCAGCCAGCAGTTCGGCGTCTCCGTCGGCACCAACAATCTCCAGGCCGCTGAGCAGGCTGACGTCATCCTTCTGGGCGTCAAACCGCAGCAGATGACTGACCTTGTCGCCGGCATCTCCTCCGTGCTTCATCCCGGCAAGCTGCTCATCTCCTTCGCCGCCTCGGTCAAGACCGCGGCCATCGAAGAGGCCGCGGGCTGCAATCTGGCCGTAATTCGCGCCATGCCCAACACCCCAGCCACGCTGGGAGCCGGCGTCACCGCCATCTGCCGTGGCCGCTTCGTCGCCGACCCTCAACTCACCCTGGCTCAGAAGATCTTCGCCACCGTCGGCCGCACCGTCGTCGTCGACGAAAAGCACATGGACGCGGTCACCGGCCTCTCCGGCTCAGGACCCGCCTTCCTCTACATCATCATCGAATCTCTCGCCGAAGCCGGCGTCAACGTCGGCCTGCCGCGCGACGTCGCTACCCTGCTCGCCGCCCAAACCACCTACGGAGCCGCCAGGATGGTTCTGGAAACCGGAGCCCACCCCGCCTTGCTCAAGGATGAGGTCACCACCCCGGCCGGCTGCACCGTCGATGGCATCCTCGAACTCGAAGAGGGCGGCCTGCGCGTTACGCTCATCAAAGCCGTCAAACGCGCCACCGAACGCGCCCGCGAACTCGCCATCAAGTAAACTCCAAGCCTTCTCCCAACCACCGCTCTCCCCGCCACACTCGTACAATCAACCTTATGCGCAGCACCGTCGTCCCCATCTCCAGCCGCAGGCCCTCTCGCTTACTCTCCGCCTACGCCGCAATCGTCATGGGCTTCATGGTGCTGGTCATCCTGCAAGGAGCCGTCGTTCGCCTCACCGGATCCGGAGCCGGATGCGGCGACCACTGGCCCCTCTGCAATGGGGACTTCTTCCCTCACCACCCCCGCCTGGCAACGCTCATCGAGTACACCCACCGCTTCCTCACCGGCATCTGTACCGCTCTGCTGGCCATCCTCATCGGCCTCACCTTCTTTGCCCGGCCGCGCGGTCACCGCGCGCGCCGCGCCGTCGTCTGGTGCGGCGTCCTGCTCATCACAGAGGCCCTGCTCGGCGCGGTGCTCGTCAAGGGAGGCTACGTCCAGAACAACGCCTCCATGATGCGCGTCCTCATGCAGTGCATCCACTTCAGCAACACCATGCTTCTGCTGGGGGCCATCACCCTCACCTGGTGGTGGCTGCCCGATCGCCCGCAGCCTCTCACCCCTGGCAGCCAAGCCCGCACTGCCGCCTGGCTGGCCCTGGCCACTACCCTCGGCGCAGGGGCCTTGGGCTCGGTCGCCGCGCTGGCAGATACCCTCTTTCCACCCACCTCCCTCCGTACCGCCCTTCTCGCGGACTTCACCGCACACTCCCCCCTCTTGGTCCATGTGCGCTGGCTGCACCCCGCATCCGCCATCCTCGTCCTGGGAGCCGCCCTCTGGCTCGCCAGTCAGATCCGCACCCCACTGGCGAGGCTCGTCCTCGGCCTGCTCAGCCTGCAGATCGTCCTCGGAATCTTCGATGTTCTATCCCTGGCCTCCGGCCTCATGCAGGTCCTCCACCTGCTCGGCGCAGACATCTATTGGATTGCCCTGGTGGTCACCTGCGCAACCGTCCTCGCCCCGCGTCCCGCTCAAAAACTCAGGCTGGCGGAGCCTCTTCGCTGACTGCGGGAAACAGCCCGCGCTTCGCCTCCACAAGCAACCATCCACCCTCCGCCAGGAACCTTCAGGGCCCGGTAACTGCGTCGGCGGACTTCACCCCGGCCGCCATCGCTTCGCCAGACAAAAGCGGCGCCCATCTCCAGTTCAAACCGCGGCCCGGCGCTCCCCTTACATCTTGTGCACCAACTTACGGGTGCCCGTAGCGGTCTTGTGGTACCCATGCTTGGTGACATCGGCGGTCTTCCGTGCGGCTGCCTTGGTTCCATGCACCGTGTCCCGGGTCGCAACCTTGGCCCCGTGGACTGTCGTATGGGCTGCATCTTTTGTCGCATGCGCGGTGTCGTGCCCGGCTGTCTTCATATCCCGTTCCATCCCCTCGCCCGCGCTCTGCGCATAGCTGAAACCGGGCGCAAGCAAACCCGCAACCGCCAGCCAAAGCGCTCCTCTACGAACCACTCCTGAAACCAGATGTCTCTTCATAAACTCCTCCTTCTTGCTGTTCCCTTGGACGCCGCATCCATCATAGACCTCAGACTTTACCTTCCCGCCTCTCCCGAAGGGCAAAACAGACGGACAGACCACCAACCCTCCGCCGCCCGCTCTCTCCCAGCCGCCCAACCTCATTCCGCAACCCGGGCGTCCGGCCGCGCAGATCTTCTTTTCTCACCCCGTTAACTCGCTTTAATCAGAGACCTTCCCAAACCTCTTCGCCGGCTGGTACAGTTTTATAGCATTGCTGTATGATGGATCCGGTCTTACGGAAAACGATTTCTACACGCAACCCCCCTTCGGGCCCACCGCCATGCACTGCACCGGCCACTCCCAGGAGCTGACCCCAATGACTGAAGGAACAGGACGAGGAGAGATGCTCTCCATCTGGTTTTTCGCAGGCGCGCTCACCCTGGCCTGTCGACCGGTGCTCCTGCCCTTTGGCGCTTCGCAGTGGTTTGCTCGCCACCAACCACCGCTCTTAACCACCTTCACCCAACCCTCTGGTGGGGACTGTGGATGACTCTCTTCACAGCCATCTGCGCCATCCGTCACCGTCCACACCGGCAAGACATCAACAAATCCAAGCATTCATCACAGGAGAAAATATGGGCCGTCCAATGACTATGGGAATCGTTGTTGGCAATCGTGGATTCTTTCCTAGCCACCTTGCCGACAGCGGCCGCCTCGAAATGATCGCAGCCTTACAGGCAGCCGGAATCAAACCAATCGTGCTGTCCCCCGAGCAAACCGCGCACGGAGCCGTCGAAACCTACGAGGATGCGAAAAAATGCGCCGCACTCTTTCAACACCACGCTGCTGAAATCGACGGCATCATCATCACCCTGCCCAACTTCGGCGAAGAGCGCGGCCTGGCGGACGCCCTTCGCTTAACCAACCTCAAAGTCCCCGTCCTCATCCAGGCCACCCCGGACACCCCCGGCAAGATGGGCATCGCCTATCGCCGCGACAGCTTCTGCGGCAAGATGTCCATCTGCAATAACCTCAAGCAGTATGGAATCCCCTTCTCGCTCACCTCACTCCACACCGAGTCTCCGGACTCCGCCTCGTTCAAAGCTGACTTGGACTGGTTCGCCGCCGTCTGCCGCATCGTCCGTGGACTGCGCAACGTCCGCTTCGGAGCCATCGGAGCCCGCCCCACCGCCTTCAACACCGTCCGCTACTCCGAGAAGCTTCTCGAACGCTCCGGCATCACCGTCGAAACCCTCGACCTCAGCGAGGTCATGGGCCGCATCGAAAAAAGCAAGGACAACGACGACGCCGTCCAGGCCAAGTTGGCCGCTATCAAAAAGTACATTCCGGTAGGAGAAACGCCAGAGGTCGCTCTGCTCAAGATGGCCAAACTCGGAGCTGTCATCGATCGCTGGATGGCCGCCTCCGAACTCACCGTCTCCGCCGTGCAATGCTGGACCTCCATCGAAGAGTACCTCGGCATCGTTCCCTGCACCGTCATGTCCATGATGAGCGAGCAACTGATCCCCTCGGCCTGCGAGGTCGATATCCTCGGAACTCTCTCCATGTACGCCCTCACCCTCGCCAGCGAAACCCCCTCTGCGCTGCTGGACTGGAATAACAACTACGGCGACAACCCAGATAAAGCCGTCTGCTTCCACTGCTCCAACCTCCCCAGGCACTTCTTCCGCGAGGGGGTCAAAATGGACTATCAGCTCATCATCGCCGGAACCGTCGGCAAAGAAAACACCCACGGCACGCTCGACGGCACGGTCAAACCCGGAGCCATGAGCTTCGCCCGCTTCTCCACCGATGACTTCGCCGGAAAAATTGCCGGCTACGTCGGCGAAGGCCGCTTCACAGACGATCCTCTCAACACCTTTGGCGGCGCTGGAGTGGTCGAGATCCCCAACATGCAGAATCTCCTCCGCTACATCTGCGAGAACGGCTTCGAGCATCATGTGGCGGCCAACTTCTCCTCCGTCGCCGGCCCCGTCTATGAGGCCGCATCCAACTACCTCGGCTGGCCCATGCATCGCCACTCCTAAGCCGTCCCGTACCGTAAGAATGAATAGCGTGTGAATGCAACAAGATCAGGATTGTGTCGAGAACTTCGGCGCAATCCTGATTTAGTCTCAAGAGAACGCATGCCTGTCCGGAAACAATCCGCCCCCAGAACCTCAACCAGAACGTCCACCAGAACCTCAACCGGCGTCTCAACCCGAACCTCATCCCGCGCCTCCTCCTCGCCTCGCGCCTCCGCCCTCCATCCCCAATCCACTGCGACCGACGCCAATGGCCGCTTCATCGACCGCGACGAAAGCTGGATGCAGTTCAATCGCCGCGTTCTGGAAGAGGCGGACGACCCCTCCAACCCACTTCTGGAACGCGTCAAGTTCCTCGCCATCTCCGCCAGCAACCTCGACGAGTTTGTGGAGATCCGCGTCGCCGGCATCCTCCAGCGGCTGGAAGAAAATCAGAGCCTGCCCCAGCACCTCGACCCCGGTGGCCTCACCCGCGCCCAGCGCATGGACCGGCTTCGCAACCTCCTGCATCAGTTCACCAGCGATCAAAACGCCTGCTGGAACCTGGGCCTGGGGCCCGAACTTCAACGCGCCGGCATCTCCATCCTGGGCTGGAAGCAGCTCCACAAAACCGAGCGCGACTTCGCCGTCAAATTCTTTCAGGAGCAGGTCGACCCGCTCCTCACCCCAGTCACCCTCGATCCCTCCCATCCCTTTCCCCGCGTGCTCAACAAGGCCCTCTGCCTGGCGTTGCTGCTCCGCTTCAAACGCCGCCGCCGCAGCAACAGCAGCAACAACGCCTCCAAGGTCCTGGGCGTCATCACCATCCCCCGTTCCCTACCTTGGTTGATCACCCTCCCCGAGCGCTCCGGCCGGCGCAACTTCCTCCTCCTGGAAGAGCTCATTGAAGCTCACCTTCCATCCATGTTCCGCGGCTACGCCATCCTGCATCGCGCCGTCTTCCGCGTCACCCGCAACAGCAACCTCTACATGCAGGAGGAAGAGGCCCGCTCCATCCTCGAGAGTGTCGCCGAAGAGCTCCACAACCGGCGCAAGGGCGACGCGGTGCGTATCGAGATCGGAGCCTCCGCCTCTGAGGAGATCGTCGAACGCCTTCGCACCAACTTCGAACTCGAGCCCTGGCAGGTCTTCCGCACCTCGGCGCCCATCAATCTCTCACGCCTCATGGCCCTCTACAGCGCCGTCAAGCTTCCAGAGATGAAGTTTCCTGAGTTCCATGGCCGCCGCCTCCATCTGGAGCAGTCTGCTCAACCGGCTGGCAGCATCTTCGCTGAACTCGACAAGGGCGATATCCTTCTCCACCACCCCTATGACAGTTACAGCACGGTAGAGAACTTCATCGCCTCGGCCGCCTCGGATCCCAACGTCATCTCCATCAAGCAAACCCTCTATCGCACCAGCGCGGACTCGCCCATCTTCAGCGCCCTCAAAGCGGCTGCTCAAAGCAAGGATGTCACCGTCGTGGTCGAGCTCATGGCCCGCTTCGACGAGGCCTCCAACATCCGCTGGGCGCGCGAACTCGAGGACGCCGGAGGACAGGTCTTCCATGGCATCTTCGGCCTCAAGACCCACTGCAAGCTGGCCCTCATCGTGCGCCGCGACTCCGAAGGAGCCGTTCACAGCTACGCCCACCTCGGCACCGGCAACTACAACCCCGTCACCGCGCGCTTCTACACGGACATCAGCCTGCTCACCGCCCGCCCTCAGTTCACCGAAGCCGCCCTTCGTGTCTTCCGTTACCTCACCGCGGAGTGGGACGCCGGACCCGAAGCCTACCGCCCGCTCCTGCTCGCTCCCGTCACCCTCAATAGGGACTTTCTCACCCTCATCGCCCGCGAGACCCAACATGCGCGCAACGGCCAACCCGCGCGCATCATCGCCAAAATCAACGGCCTGCTGGACATTCCCATCATCGAAGCGCTCTACACTGCCTCCCAGGCCGGCGTCGAAATCGATCTCATCGTCCGCGGCATGTGCGCCCTCCGCCCCTCCGTTCCCGGCCTCAGCGAGCGCATTCGCGTCCGCTCCATTCTGGGCCGCTTTCTGGAGCACAGCCGCATCTTCTGGTTCGCCAACGCTGGCCAGGAAGAGGTCTTCTGCGGCAGCGCCGACTGGATGGCCCGGAACCTCCATGAACGCTGCGAGGTCGTCTTCCCCATCCTCGACCCTGCCATCCAACTACGCCTTCGCGAGGAAATTCTGGCAGCCTACCTCGCGGACAACCTCAAAGCCCGCATCATGCGCCCCGACGGCAGCTACCATCGAGCCCCGCGCACCGCTCCTGCCCTCTGCGCCCAGGATCTGCTCATGCAGATCTCCCGTTCTCAGCAGGAGCGCCCGGGCCACACCCAACCCGCCGCCCAACCCGTGCTCGTGGAGATCGCCCCGGAGCCTACCGCGGAGGAAGAGATCATCCTCACCAAAGAGCAGTCCGGACTCTAGAATCGGCTCAAGTATCCTCTCTCCTGGGAAGCGCATCCAACTGCTAAACTTGAAGAAAAGAGGCGTAGAACAGGAGCTGCGCATCAACCTGCTCCCCTCGCCTCTTTAAAGGAGCACCCCATGGCAGAAAACAACGGCTTCGGCCGGCAGCATGACAACGGCACTGGACTTCGTCTCAAAACCGGCCTCGCAGAGATGCTCAAAGGCGGCGTCATCATGGATGTCATGAATGTGGCGCAGGCCCGCATCGCGGAAGAGGCTGGTGCGGTCGCCGTCATGGCCCTGGAGCGCGTTCCCGCCATGATCCGCGCCGAAGGCGGCGTAGCCCGCATGGCCTCACCCCGTCTCATCAAAGAGATCATGGCCGTCTGCACCATCCCCGTGATGGCCAAAGCGCGCATCGGTCACTTCGCGGAGGCTCAGATCCTCCAGTCGCTGGGCGTTGATTTCATTGATGAGTCTGAGGTCCTCACCCCTGCCGATCAGCAGCATCACATCGACAAGCACGCCTTCACCACCCCCTTCGTCTGCGGAGCCACCAACCTCGGCGAAGCCCTCCGCCGTATCTCCGAGGGAGCAGCCATGATCCGCACCAAGGGCGAGCCCGGCACCGGCGACGTGGTCCACGCCGTCACCCACATGCGCACCATCGTTCGCGAGATCAAAGCTCTCACCGTCCTCCGTGAAGATGAACTCTACGCCGCGGCCAAAAACCTGCAATCCCCCTACGAACTGGTCCGCATGGTCGCCCAGGCTGGCAAGCTCCCCGTCCCCAACTTCTCCGCTGGTGGCATCGCCACTCCCGCTGACGCCTCGCTCATGATGCAGTTGGGCGCGGAAAGCATCTTCGTCGGCTCCGGCAGCTTCATGAAAGAAGGTGGCACGCCCCTGGACATCGAAAAAAATGAAGACGAGCGCAAGGAAGCCAT
>DAHXNO010000167.1 GCA_027365345.1 Granulicella sp. | reverse complement strand
GACTGGTTTGAGTGATAAAGACTGCAATAGGCTCCTGCTCATCCACACCATGCTCGCTTAGAAGCTGATGCGCGGTGTTCAGATCGTCCCGGGATGGGAAGACCTTGGGTTCCAGAAGGTCAGGGTTGGCCTGCAGTTGCTCAAGTAGCGCCGGTCCGTGGCCCAGCAGATCCAGGATACGCAGATTATTGGCGATCTGGCTCAGGCGAGGGTCGAAACGAAGGTGGGCCGCCGCCAGCTCCGGCAGTAGCGTAAAACCTGCGCGAACGGAGCTGCCCGCCAGCAAGGCGGATAGGGTGACACGGGAACGCTCGTTGCCCGTGGTGAGCAAAACAGCATGGTGCTCTCGGCCGAAGGGCTTGGCGCGGCGAAGGGCCTTTGCCGCCGCCAGCACCTCACGCAACGGGCTGGGGGTGGAAGTGAGGGTTTCTAACCCCGGGTTGTTGCGTAGAATCTCCAGGGCGAAGCCGCTGGCAGCGGCGGAGACTCTGGCCCCTGGGATAGCGGCGTGGATGGCCGCGATCAGGGGCGTAGCATGGATGGCCGTACCCAGGGCAAGAGGGTGCTGGAGAAGCAGAAAGTTGCGAACCTCGGCCAGTTCCAATTGCGTACCGTGGAACATTCGCTCGAAGACGGCGAGGTTGACTAGACCGGCGGATTTGAGAACAGAGGCGATGCCTTGAGGATAGCAAGGCTTCCCCAAGCGCCACCAGGCGGCTGCGGCAACGTCAGCTCGCACGCCTGCCTTTCGAGTTTTTCCTGTTGCGGAATCAACCCGGAAAGGTCGTGAGGCGTCGTGCTACCTCTACCCCTGAAAATGGCCTATCGCTTACGTTTACGGCTCGGCGCATGCCCGGTTGACCTGCGAATGACCAATGCAGGTTGAATGATGTGCTCCTCACCCCCTATAGGCTCAGAAGTACGCGATGGTTCTTCCCGGAACAGAGAATGAAACGCGGCATTGGCAATCTGCGTGCGCGCCAACGCTACCGTCGTCAGAGAAGGCGTAAAAAAGCCGCTAATCTGAATATCGTCAAACCCAACCACCGAGATGTCCTCGGGTACGCGCAGGCCAGCCTCCGCAATAGCCCCAAGGGCTCCAATGGCTGTCAGATCGTTGGACGCCAACACGGCCGTAGGTAGCTTCCTGGCAGAGAGAATCCTCTTCATCGCTTCATGGCCGCCGTCCATCTGGTGATTCCCTTCCTGAATTAAATTGGGGCTGTCCTCCAGATGGTCACGTTCGGCGCTCTCCATAAACGCCTTGTAGCGCACCCGCGCCGAAGCCAGCGACATGGGCCCACTCAAAAAGGCAATGCGTCTATGGCCTAGCTCGATCAGATGCTGCATCGCGGCATCCACCCCAGCCGAGTAGTTGATACGGACGCAACTCACGCCCGGCGCCGGTTGGCCGAAATCCAGAAACACCATGGGAATGCGAAGGCGGCGAAATCCCTCAATGAGCTGATCATCCATCTCTGAGGTCATAATCGCAACCCCATCCACCCGGCGTTGCAACATACGCCGCACGCAGATCTTCATCCGCTCCGGCTCGTAGTTGGTGTTGCTCACCAGCACCTCCTGCTGGTGCCGCACGGCAATATCTTCAAAGGACTTCACCAGCTCCGGGAAAAACGGGTTGGTGATGTCGGAGATGATCAAGCCATACAGGTTGCTGCGCCCCGAGCCCAACGCTCTGGCATTGGTGTCCGGATGGAAGTTCAGAGTCTCAATAGCCCGCTGCACTCGCTCGGCTGTCTCTGGGCGCACCTTCGCAGAGCGATTCATGGTCCGCGACACCGTGGCGGTAGAAACCTGCGCGAGCTTTGCAACTGCTTTAATGTTCATTCGGTAGGGGCGGTTTCAGACGGTAGCGGATCCAATGGGCATGAGTCCTCCGCAGGCGGTTCAGGCGTAATTATAGGCGAAGAGTAGCCCCAATGAGGCGGCCGAGAGCACCTTTAGGTCCAGGGTCAGGAAGAAGATGCCGGCAGCAATCTGCATCGTTTCGCGAGTAGCCTGCCTCCACGGCTCCTTGCCCCCGTCGCCTTCCGCCTCGTCTTCATGGGCCCGCTCTCAGCACTTTCGGAAGGGAGGCATCCAACAACCCGCGAGATCCACCATGCGTCAGCCGACAGTGCATAGGATGGCGGTTGTGGCGGCAGGCTCGCATCCCGAGGCCGGGACCGGCGCGAAGACCTTTGCCTACACAAACACTGGGGAGAGAAGCTTCACCAACTGCTCCGGTTCCACCAGAAACGCATCATGTCCGTGTACGGAGGCCATCTCACGATAGTCGCATCGGGCGCCGGCGGCCTTGATGATCGCCGCAAGAGAGCGCACATCCTCAGGCGGAAACAACCAATCGGTGGAAATCCCCACCAGCGTAAGGTGCGCCGTAATCCGGCTATATGCTTCATATGGCGAAACATGGGCGCGGATGGGGTCGAAGATGTCCATCGTCCGAGTCAGCGAGATATACGAGTTGGCGTCAAATCGGCTGATGAACCTTTCCCCCTGGAAATCCAGGTACCCGGCGATATCAAACCGCCCGTTCTGCCCAGCCGAGGTGGAGATCCATGGATTTTCATCCCCATTGCGGTTCGGCTTCCGATTGAAGCGCTGCTCGAACAGAGGAACAGACTTGTAGCTGATGATTCCCAGGGCCCGAGCCAGAGCCAGCCCTCCCTTGGGCGGCTGGTCTGGCGTGTAGTAGCCACCCTTCCAATCCGGATCCAGCATGATGGCCTGCCGTTGCAGATGGTTCAGACCAAGACCCATGGCGCCCAGCGGAGCTACGCCAATGCTGATCGCCCGCGCCACCCGATCTGGAAACTGAATCGCCCACTCCAACGCCTGCATCCCCCCGATGGAGGCGCCAATCACCAGCTTCAGCCGGTCGATCCCTAGCCAATCGATCAGCTTCACCTGGGCCCGCACAACGTCACGGATATTGATCAGCGGAAACGTGGGCCCATAGAGCTTGCCCGTCTCCGGATCGATGCTGGTTGGACCCGTGGACCCGTAACAGGAACCAAAGATATTGATGCCAATAACACAGTCGCGTTCCAGGTCAAGCAGCCCACCGGGAAGAAATAACTGAGGCCACCAGGTAGCAACCTCCGCCGAGCCGGAGAGCGCATGGCACACCAGCACGGCATCCTCCCGCGCCGCCTCCCGTCGCCCGTACATGGCATAGTGCAACGTAGGACGAACCAGTACTTCGCCGCTTTCGAGGGAGAGAACTTCGTCAAGGACGAAGTCTCCCTCGCAGGCGGGCAACGGAATGGAAGAGACACGCTCCGGGCTACTCGTCATTTGGCTCCATTAGCTGCGTAGATTGCCTGGTCCAGATCCGTTAGGATATCGCGAATGTCCTCGATTCCGATAGACAGCCGAACCATCTCCGGGGTAACTCCTGTGGTTGCCTGCTCCTCTGCATTCAGTTGGGCATGGGTGGTTGAAGCGGGGTGAATCACCAGCGACTTTGCATCGCCGATGTTCGCCACATGCGAGAAGAGCTTCAGGGAATCAATCAGCTTCTTGCCCGCCTCATAGCCGCCGCCTGCGCCTCTGCCCTTGATGCCAAAGGTGATCAAGGCGCCTTTCCCGCCCGGCATGTACTTCTTGGCCCGCTCATGGTGCTTGCTGGACGCAAGGCCGGGATAGTTTACCCAGGCCACGCCAGGATGGCCCGCAAGGTGTTCGGCCACGGAGAGTGCGTTCTGGGAGTGCCGCTCCATGCGCAGGTGAAGCGTCTCAACTCCCTGAAGCAGAAGAAAGGCGCTGAAAGGAGACAGCGCCGCGCCGGTATCGCGCAAGCCCTGCACTCGCGCCTTCAGGATAAAGGGCACCGCTCCAAAGGCATCCACATAGGAGAGCCCATGATACGAGGGGTCAGGCTCAACAAACTCCCGGAAGCGGCCCGACGCCTTCCAGTCGAACCTTCCGGCATCCACAATCACTCCACCCAGCGTAGTTCCATGGCCGCCGATGAACTTGGTCGCGGAGTGGATCACGATGTCCGCTCCCCACTCGATAGGCCGCGTCAGAATCGGTGAGGCAGCCGTGTTGTCGATGATCAGCGGCAGGCCATGCTCATGCGCAATTCCTGCGAGCCGCTCGATATCCACCACCTCCAGCTTCGGATTGCCCAACGTCTCCGTGTAGATGGCGCGCGTCCTCGGATTGATGGCCGCGCGCAGGCCGTCGAAGTCATCCGCATCCACAAATCGAACGGTGATGCCCTGCCGCGGAAGCGTGTAATGGAACAGGTTGTACGTGCCTCCGTAGAGAGATGTCGTGGAGATGATCTCCTCTCCCGCGCTGGCCAGCGTCTGGATCGCGAGAGTCTCAGCGGCCTGTCCTGAGGCGGTCGCCAGAGCGGCAACTCCACCTTCCAACGCCGCAATGCGCTTCTCCAGCACGTCCGTCGTGGGATTCATGAGACGCGTATAGATATTGCCGAACTCCTGCAGGCCAAATAAACGCGCCGCATGGTCTGAATCGTTGAAGAGGTAGGAGGTGGTTTGATAGATCGGCACGGCGCGAGCAAGTGTTGCATTGTCGGTCACCTGTCCGGCATGGATGGCAAGCGTTGCAAGCTGTTGTTTGGGCGTGGAAACTTCGTCGGGCATCATGTACTCCTTTTTCCATTCAATGATTAATTTTTCCCTGCATGACCTGCAACGAAAAACGGCCCACAATCCTCAAGGATCGTGGGCCGTTCAGAACTGGATCGTCATTGCGCTAGCGCATCAGACCGTTCCGGCACGCACCCACCAGCGGCTACACATTGGCATATCCATGTGCATGCAAGCAGCGTAAGTGCAGCGGAGGATCATAGCCTTGAGTATGCTACAGGCAATCAAATGAATGCAAGGGCGCGGGTTCAAGGCCGGAGAGCAACCGCTCTCCCATGGAGAAAGAGTCTGCGCATGAAGCCGACCGGCTCTGAAGCGAATCAAAGAGGAGCCAATCAAAGATTACATGGCGTCCACGCGTGAGATGCTCAGCACTCGATAGGCCTCATGGATCATCGCCATCTGCTGGTTCGCCAGCCGTTGCTCGTCGTCCGGCAATGGGCCAAGCCGGTCAGGGTGCCACTCTTTGGCCATGCCGCGATAGGCTGCTTTAATCTCAGAGCGCGTGCTGGCCATGCTTACCTTCAGCACCTGACAGGCACGCTGTTCCGTCATGGGCAGCCACATCTTCGGAAAGTCGGCAGGAGCCTCATTTGCCTCCGGAGCGCACGGTTCCCCTTGTGCGGACGCTGCAGCAATGGAGTGCCCATTGCTGCCGCCAGGCCTTGCCGGCCTTTGCATGGGAAAGGATGACCAGTAAGAACGGAAGATTGCAAAGGTGAAGATCTCTTCACTGGACGCTTCCCTGCCGACCCCACGGCGGGCACGGTCTTCTCCCACCTTGCGAACTCCCCATTCTTCGATAGCCGTTTGCAGTCCAGATTTCCATAGCGTCTCAAAGAAGCTAGGATCTATCTCGCACTCCCTCCCGAGCAACTGCCGGATCTGTCTGTTCAGCAGTTCCCAGCCTTCCCCACCGGAAGACTCTTGACGAACCTCGAAGAATACCTCACTTCCACGCCTCACACCCGCATCGGTGTTGCAAAATTCGGCGTTGTAGAGCGGATAGTTCATGGCTCGTACAGCTATCGGCAGACTGAGCAGGATAATTAAGCGTACGCCTTCAAAACGCCAGGGACACCGCACAGGGCAGCACGTATACTATCCTTTGAGATCGGGAAACACTGAAGTGGACCGGCTTCGACACACCGGACAAGCACTCCCCGAATGACGACTGCAAAATGAGGACTCTCGATTGGGCCCGATGACCAATCCACTGCGTGCACTCCAGAGCGTAGAGCCTGCCCCAGTAGTTCAACACGAAACACCAAGGCCGATTCTTAGCCTGCATCGCCTCGGAACCCGGCTGCCCCGGTGGCTTCTGCTGGCGTTCTCCGCGACGTTCCTCAGGACGTCTCCGTTGCCAGGCCAGACCGGCCCCATGGCGCCGTCCCATGCAGAAGTTGCTGAGACCTCGTCCAGTTCGTTGGGCTCTTCCTATATTCCCGTCGATAGCTGGATCTACTCCGCAGCCCTGCGCCTCTACTACCTGGGCTATCTTCCTACGGCTTACCTGGGCATGCGGCCCTGGACACGCGCCTCGCTGGCCCACATGCTGGAACTCTCTCAAGATGCGCTGCAATCGGAGTACGCTCCCCCGGAGGCCGTCGAGATCTATGCGCGCCTCCGCAAGGAACTTGCTCCAGAGCTGAACAGCGATCCCAAGGCTTATCTGCGCACGGCAACCGTGTATACCCGCCTGCGCCAGATTGACGGCAATATCCTCAACGATAGCTTCCACTTTGGCCAGACGATTGTGAATGACTACGGACGTCCAGACGAGCCCGGCTTCAACAACCTCACCGGCTTCAGCGCTGAAGCGCGTGATGGCCGATTCAGCTTGTTTGTCCGCGCCGAGTTTCAGGGGGCGCCTTCGGCCATCGGTTACTCTCAGTCCGTTGCGGCCCAACTAGCCGCCATCGACGAGACGCCAGACGTCCCACAAACCACCATCCCTGCGGGATTCATCCCTGGGCAGGATATCGGCCAGGTGGAGGAGGCCAACGTTTCTGCTCACATCTGGGGCCATGAGGTCTCCTTCGGCAGAAGCGACGAATGGCTCGGTCCAGCCAAGGGAGCCAGCATGGCCTGGTCCAATAATGCCGAGGATATTTACAGCTTCCGAATCAATCGCGTGGAGCCGCTCTACATCCCAGGCCTCTCCCGTATCTTCGGTCTCTTCCGTTATGACTTCATGGTGGGCAGCCTCAAAGGGCATCAGTTCCCCCGTGACCCCTGGATTCAAATGCAAAAGGTCAGCATGAAGGTGACGCCAGACATCGAAATCGGTTTTATGCGCGATGTCATCTGGGGCGGCAAGGGGCAAAAATGCGCCGTGCCACCCACGCCCGACGCGATTGTGCCCACCTGCAATGTTCCCATCAACCTGCGCACCTTTCTGCGCGGCTTCTTCAGCGTTACCGCGCCTCCGCCCAGCATCAAGTTCTCTGCCCTCAACCCGGGTGCCCGTTTCAGCACCTTTGACTTTACCTGGCGAACGCCTTGGGACAACCACCTGCTGACGCTCTACATGGACTCTTTCGCCCATGACAACGTCTTCCCCATCAGCAATCTGGGGCGCTCAGGGCTGCGACCTGGCTTCTATATCGCTCGCCTTCCAGGACTGCCGAGAGTGGACTTTCGCGCCGAGGGCGTGACCACCAACGTACACGATCCAGAGAGCAACAACGGACGACTTCTCATGTGGGAAAACGTTGATGTCCAAGGGTATACCAATAAAGGCTACATCATCGGAGACTGGATCGGCAGAGAGTCTACCGGCGGCGAGGCGTGGATCACATGGCATACGCGGCCTGACCAGCAGATCCAACTGCACTACCGTCAGGCAAAGGCCGCGGATGACTTTCTTCCGCGTGGGACCACCCAGAACAACCTCTCTTTGGGGTTCGTTCTGCGACCGTTGCGAAATCTGGAGATCAACGCTTCACTCCAGGGTGAGATGTGGAAGGCGCCGCTGATCGCCACGGGACGGCAACACAACGTGGTCAGCACCATCCAACTCACCTACTTCCTGAAACACAATTAGGAGGGTCGAGGCAAAGGAATCAAAGCTTCCTGATGGACGAGTTCCGGAGCCGATTATCGTCTGCAGCGTGCTAACAATCTTCCTGTTGCTTGGTAACACAGACGTTCTTCAAAGAGCTGCCTCCGCACTCCACCCGGGAATGGGCGTGCAAAGACCGTTTCATTCCACCCCAGCGGGCGCCCCCTGCCGCAGGCCCCGGATGGGTGGCCGCCCTCTATGTTGCGGCCCTGCATCCGTATCTGCAGAGAAATCACCCTAGGCGGACTGCCGCGCATCCTCTGCCAGGGACTCGGCGCGTTCAACCTCGAAGACTCTTAGCGAACCTTTATCATGCCTTGCACTCAGAAAGCTCGGAGCATCCGCAGAAAGGGCGCTCCGGGACCGGTTACCGAGCTTGAAGACCGTGCGCATCATGATCTTCAGATCAGAAGTGAAGTTCGCCGTCTCCATGTATTGAATGTCAAGCCTGCATTTTTCTGGATTGAGGACATTAACTACGTAACCTTCTACAGACTCGTCCGGAACTCCGTGCAGCAGGCGCTCTTCATTCGAGAACTCTACGGTAGCCGCGCCTGTAATCCCAGGCCGGCAAAGCATGCAAAGATGTTCGTGTTCCGCCAACTTTGGCCGCGGACCAACAAAGCTCATCTCCCCCCGAAGGACATTGATGAGTTGCGGCAGTTCATCCAACTTCAAGCGCCGCAGAACCACCCCAACGTGCGTCATGCGAGAGTCACCATGCCTGGTAACAGTCAGCCCACTTCCAGCCCGATAGCGGTGAACCCTCATCGTACGAAACTTGAAAATGACAAACCCTCTCTGGTTCAATCCCACCCGCTCCTGGCGGAACAGCGCTGGCCCCTCCGAGGTGGTCTTAATCAGTAGATAGACGAAAAGCATCAAAGGCATAAATAAAATCAGCAAGGCAAGACTCAGCACAATATCAAAAAAACGCTTTTGCCTCGACATGCACCATGGACTGAGATAACGTGGTCGGAACAACTGCTCCATATCATCATTCCCGGCTTTCTTCCCCGCCCCCCGAGAATCACCGCTTACGCTCCACAAACTAGTCATCAAGCTACCTCTCTTCGTTGAACCCACGGTTAGGTCTCAGATTCCGCCATGCCGCTCGGACGACCGGCGTGCTCTCTCTTCAATTCATCTGCATCGCGTATCTTCAATTCTATGATACCTTTCACCGTCGAACCCCGTCTGATGACAAAAGTTGCTATACCCGAAAACAGAGAATCACCCGATGTACAGCCTGGCAATCGTTAAGTGTCAATTTGCTTCATCCCGAAATAGAGAACGAATATCGCACTCCGAAGAGTGTTCTTTTTTCATCATTCTTTCATCTTGCGCTCTTCTGGGCACGCTGAGCAGGAACGAAGGCTCAACAGCCAAATTCCTTCTGAGTGCTTCTTCATTTGGACACGGCTGAAAGAGCGTCCGTTTGATACTAAGGCCGAATCAATGCACCCACGAGATTTATCGGCAAGCTACGTCAAATACTTGAAAACTATCTCGGTAATGCGAGCGGAGAGTCCCTGCCGGCATCATAAGTTCCAGCCATCGTACATACCAGATTTAGACGTGCGCCGCTGGACACGCGTTGCTTGCACGCTCGCCCGCACGCACCACGGAAGGGATACGCCCTGGCGTTGTACACACCACAAGAAACTTCGCGCGAGCTGGATTTCGATGACGACGGCTCATCCTTCGATGTTTCGCTGTGATGCAGGGAGAGAGACACTCCGCAGCTAGCTTCCAGGCGCCTTATAACACCTTGGTATTGACCGGTTTATCGATTGTTCGGGCGCTGCGGATCGACGCTTCGATTTGTTCAAGCCCCCCATCCATCTCAAGCTGAGATCTCCTACCAGAGAAGCGCCTCTGGGCAACGCGTTTCTCTGCTGAAGACTTCAACCACCGCACTCCTTTGGTCCGGCTCCATGGACGATTGACCTATCACGCTGATCCGCCTCGGCTTTTCCGGAGAAACAGATGCTGGAGCCGAGGCGTAATCTTTCTATCGACAGCTTGGACAGCGCGATGGCAGCAGTGGAACCGGCGGGCCAAAAGTTGAACTATACTACTATTATATAGGGGCCAACATGAACTATCCTCTACCCTCGCGGCGACGTATCCTCTCGATCATCACCACTTTGCTCCTGCTCCTTCTTCCCGGAGCTCTGACTGGAGCCGCCCAGATCATCGGGCTGGATTCGGGGAGCGGAAGCGCGCTATCCATTCCCCACTCAGATCTGGTTCAACCAGCCACACTGGCGAGGATGTTGACATCCACATCCAAAGTCAAGCCGCTCATCCTGCAGGTTGGCTCTGGCACTATGTTTTACGAAGGCCACATCCCGGGAGCCCAATACGCAGGCCAGGCATCGGAGCCCGAGGGACTGCAATCCTTGCAATCCAAGGTCGCCTCCCTGCCGCGGACCAAACTCATCGTGGTCTATTGCGGCTGCTGCCCATGGACCCATTGCCCTAATGTCAGCCCAGCCTACCGCAAGTTGATCGCCATGGGTTTCACCCATGTAAAGGTCCTCTACCTGCCCAACAACTTTGGGACAGACTGGGTGAGCAGAGGATATCCAGTTGAATAGCGGTTGCAATAACGGCGAAGTGGATACGCCAGCCAGTCCACTCGCCCTGGACCCAAAGCTGCCCACACGCCTTCACGCTCAACTCCATTCGTTCCGTCGCCGACCCCATTGGGCGCTTCCAGCAAAGCTAGCCCTCTTGCTCGCAAGCCTCGCCCCTTGCGCCTTTGCCTCGGGAGCGTCAGCCCTTCCGCTGAACCAGCCGGCGCCGGAGTTCGCGCTGACCGATCTGAACCACAAGCGGCTGGATCTGCACGCCTATCGCGGCAAGGTGATTCTCTTGGATTTCTGGGCAACATGGTGCGCCCCTTGTCAAGTTGAGATTCCTCACTTCATCGACTGGCAAAACGAATACAAATCCCGTGGCCTGCAGGTGATCGGCATCTCAATGGACGATGACCCAGCCTCGGCTAAAAAACTTTACCTGCGGCTGCGCATGAACTATCCCGTCGCTCTGGGCGATGCAAAGTTGGGCCAGAGCTACGGTGGAATCTACGGTCTGCCCGTCACCTTCCTTATCGATCGTGATGGCAGAATACGCGCCGAATATCAGGGAGCCGCCGATCTTGGCATGATCGAAGCTCAGATGCGTTCGATGCTCAACCGTCCATAACCACCGCAGACCCACTTCACAGTTCGCCTCCCATCGGAGATCCTCTGGAACGGCCGCATACCGCCGTTACTCCACCTCAAACTCAATCCTGGGCGCGCTCAGCAGCGTCTGGTGAATCAGACAACGATGCGCGGACCGCTCCACCCCTAGCCGTTGATCCTCTGTCAGCGGTACCGGACTCTTCACCTTCACCACAATGTTTCCCATCCTCGCCGGCTCCCTCAGTTCCTCTGCCGTTACACTGATCTCCACTCCGTGATCGGCCAGATTGCGCCTGGAGAGAAAATGCGCAACATAAAATCCGACGCAGGATCCCAGAGACGCCAGGAACAACTCCGGGGGAGTCATCGCCATATCCTCCCCGCCATTCTCACTGGGCTGGTCGCTCTCAATCACATGCTGACGCGCCTGGATCTGAAACTTCATCTTGCCGGGGTGGGTAACCTTAACTCCAACTTCCATCTCTTCTCAACTCCTCTTCTCAGTTTTCTGTTGTTCTACTGCAAATCATCCTTGTTCAGCCCCGGCAACCCAACACCCCTCGCGCCGCAGGCTGGCATACCGAACCAGCAAGAATCGTATCCCGGCCAGTTCCCCGCGGGCAAAAATTCCCGCTCTTGGCCGCAACGCCTGCAACCATCATCCCTGCTTCAAGCCTCCTGGCAGACAGCATCTCACTGGCGGAGGCGAAAAAGCTGCCCGTCACCCCGGAACCTCAAGCCGTCGGTCTCGGATTCGGGAATCTTCTCTTGTTGAGATGTACTTCACCGCACCCGGCTCCAGCAGCTTCATCCATCGAAGGCCAGTCCTACGCAAACACCAGTCGGCAAACGCCAACTGGAACAGTTTCATGCCCACAAACTCCATCAGCCACAACCAGTAAGGCGAAACGGAATGCGATAGGGCAACCGTAATCGGAACCACTACACCAGCAATCCTCCGTGGTGCTCCATCCGCTGTCGCCCTAAGGATCCCTCTTTTCCTTTTTGCGCCTCTCTATTCCGAGGGTTGCGGCTCGGGTTCAGACTTCGCCGTCTCCGTGTGCAGCATGTAGTACAGCACCGGAATGGCCGGCCAGGACAAAACAGTCGATGCCACTCCGCCTGCAATCAGGGAGATCGCCAATCCTTGAAAGATGGGATCGCTCAAAATGGCTGCTGCGCCCACAACCACGCCGGCAGCGGTCAACAGCACCGGACGCAGCCGAACGGCCCCGGCATCAATTACTGCCTCCTCCAGCGGAATCCCTTCCCTAAGCCTTTGTTCAATAAAGTCCACCACCAGAATGGAATTGCGCACAATGATACCCGCGCCGGCAATAAACCCGATCATCGATGTTGCAGTAAAAAAGGCCCCCAGCATCGCATGGGCAACGAAGATGCCAACCAACGTCAATGGAATGGGGAACATGATGACGAGGGGTATGCTGAATGACCGGAACCAGCCAACCACCAGAATGTAGATCAGCACCAGAACAGCCGCAAAGGCCAGTCCCAGATCGCGAAATACTTCAATCGTGATCTGCCATTCGCCATCCCATTTCATGGAGTATTGATTTGTCGACTCAGGCTCAACGGCGTTGTAGCGCGTGAGAGGAGATCCATCCGGCAGGCGCAGTTTGTCCAGTGCACGGTTCATCTTCATGATCGCGTAAACCGGGCTCTCTTCCGCCCCAGCCACATCCCCCGTCACGTAGACCACCCGCTTCAAGTCCTTGTGATAGATATCCGGTTGAATCGTCGTGTGCTCCACATCCACCAGCTCGCGCAGGGACACCATGCTCCCGCCGGCGCCGCTGAGCTTGATATTCTCCAAGGCGTCCTCGGACGAGCGGTCCGGCCGGGCCATCTCAACCACGGTCGGTACGGCTTCCCGGGCACTGGGAACATGCAACAGACCTGCCTGCTGGCCAGAGAGCGCCAATTGCAGCGTCTGAGCAACCTCGGCCACGGGAACCCCATGCAACGCCGCCTTTTCTTCATCGACACGCATCACCAGCCGCTGCTCTGGATCCTGCATATACCAATCTGTATCGACAACTCCGTCGGTATGCTGGAAGATGTGCTTGATCGTACGAGCGAGCGCCACCTGGCCCTGAAGGTTTGGACCATAGACCTCAGCCACCAGCGTCTGTAAAACCGGCGGGCCCGGAGGCACCTCCGCTACCTGAATGCGGGCGCCAAACTGGCTTCCAATCCGGTCCAGCGCCGGGCGCAACTCCTTTGCGATGGTATGGCTCTGCCGACTCCGATCCTCCGGCGGCAGCAGGTTCACCTGGATATCAGCCTGATTGGGCTGCCTCCGCAAGTAGTAATGACGCACCAGCCCATTGAAGTTATACGGCCCAGAGGTTCCCGAATAAATCTGATAGTTCAGCACATCCTTTTGCCGGCCCATATAAGACCCTAGCGCTTGCGCCACCCGCGTGGTCTGCTCCAGCGGTGTCCCGTCCGGCATGTTGACGATAACCTGAAATTCCTCCTTGTTATCGAATGGCAGCATCTTAACCAGCACCAGCTTGAGCGGCACCAGAGCGATAGATCCTAGCAACAGAACCACCAGCGTCCCCAGGAAGAGCCAGCGGACGTGCGCCCGGTAGATCAGTGGGTGCATGGTTCGCCGATAAAATCGGACAATCCAGGTCTCCTTCTCTGGCTCAAAGGTTTTTGCCCCAGCCAAATGACTGCACCCCAGCAGCCGTATCGCCGCCCAGGGGGAAACCACAAAGGCCACCATCAGTGAGAACAGCATGGCGAAAGAGGCGCCCACCGGGATGGGCCGCATGTACGGCCCCATCAGTCCGCTCACCATGGCCATCGGAAGAATCGCTGCGATCACCGTAAAGGTCGCGAGGATAGTTGGATTTCCAACTTCTGCAACAGCCTCTACAGCCGTCTCCCCCGGATTTCGTCGGCAGTTCTTGGTAAGCCTGAGATGGCGAACCATGTTCTCCACCACCACAATCGCGTCATCCACCAGAATTCCGATACTGAAGATCAAGGCAAACAACGTGACGCGGTTCAGCGTGTATCCCAGCTCATAGAAGACCACCAGCGTCAGCGCCAATGTAACAGGCACTGCCAGCAACACCACGCCGGACTCCCTCCAGCCCAGAAACAAACCGACCAGAAAGGTCACCGACAGCGTGGCCAGCAGCAAATGCTCCAGAAGAGTGTTCGACTTTCGCTCCGCTGTTGCCCCATAGTTCCGCGTGGTGGTTACCGTAACATCGGTCGGCAGTGTAACCCCGCGCATCTGAGAGATTCGTTTCAATACCGCGTTGGCTACATCGGTGGCATTGGAGCCTTTGCGCTTGGCAATGGCGATGGTCACCGCCGGGTACTGCTGGGCTGGTGCGTCGTGCGCGCTCATTGCCGTCGTCCCGAAGAGAACATAGTCCTTCGCTTCCGCCGGTCCATCCACGATCTTCTCCGCGATATCACGCAGATAGACGGGACGGCCGTTGTCCACTCCTACCACCACCCCGGCCACATCCGCGGTGTCACGAAACACATTTCCAGCGTCGACATCAATCTCCTGGTTGCCCTCGGCAAACTCGCCAGCCTGGGTGCGAGCATTCGCGCTCCTCAGGCGCTCCACCACCGTATCGGGAGAGATGCCAAACGCAGCCAGCTTTGTGCTGTCAAGAATCACCCGCATGGAGCGCGGCTGCCCACCAATGATCGTTGTGTCAGAGACGTTCGGCGTCTCGCGGATGGTGTGCGCTACCTCATCGGCCATCTGGCGTAACTGATAGCCGTTGTAGTGGGAGCCCCATAGCGTAAGCGAAAGAATCGGCACATCATCGATCGAGTGCACCTTCACCAGCGGAGGCGAGGCCCCCGGCGGTAACCGAAACTGGTTCTCGAATAGTTTGTTGTACACCTTCACCAGAGCGGTCTCTTCCGGCGTCCCTACCAGAAAGCGCACAATCACCAGACTCTGCCCGGGGCTGGAAATCGAGTACACGTACTCCACTCCAGGGATCTCGTGCATCACGGCTTCTATGGGATTGGTGACCCGCTGCTCCACCTCCTCCGGAGAACTGCCCGGCATCGCTGTCATCACGTCCAGCATCGGCACCAGGATCTGGGGGTCTTCCTCACGCGGAATCGCGACCGTTGCGAACACGCCCAGAAATAGAGAGGCTAAGACAATCAGCGGAGTCAGCTTGGAGTTCAGAAAGGTGCGGGCCATATGGCCTGCAATTCCCAGTTGCTGACCCTCCAAAGATTCTTGATGGTTCGTCTCTTTCATTGCTGACCCTCGATCTGCGCTCCCGACAGGTCGCGGTCTCCCGGAGTGTTCACCAGCGTGTCCCCTCCAGAGAGCCCTGAGAGCACGTTCACCTGATCTCCTTGCGGGTTGCCCAGCGTGACGTAACGCAGTTGCGCCAAGCCATGATCGTCCACCACATAGACGCAGGCCAGTGAACCACGCATCACCACCGCCGAACGCGGAGCCAGGATCATCTCTCGTGTCCCGTTCTGGAAGCCGGCCATTCCGTACGTTCCAGCACGGATCCCCTTCCCCGGCGGCAGCCAAAGCTTCACTTGAAAGCTGCGGCTGGCCGGATCCGCAGCCGGAACAATCTGGGCCACAGTAGCCATCAAATCACCGCCAGCCTCCGGCGACGTCCCCTCAGTTACCTTCGCCGCCGCTTCACCTTCGATCTTCACCGGAGCCTTCATTCCCATCCGCACCCTATCGATCAGCGATTCGTCCACCTGCGTGTACAGCTCAAGCGGTCCATCGCGGTCAATCTGCAACAGCGGCACTCCCGGACTAGCCAGTGTGCCGGGATCGGCCAGACGCGCCGTGATCACCCCGCTGAACGGCGCATGCAGCCGCGTATACCCCAACTGCGTCCGAGCCTCCGCCACCATGGCCTCGGCCTCTTGGCGCTGCGCGGCAGCGGACTGCACGTGCAGTGCCGCAGCCTCTGATCGCTTCTCAACCTCGTCGAACTCCTGCGGACTGACGCTCCGCTGCTGCTTCAACTCCTGATAACGCGCCAGGGTGCTCGCGGCCAGCGAGGCATCCGTGCGTGCTGCCATCCACTCCTTCTCCGCAGCCGCTTCAGCGGCGTTCGCCCGGCTCAGGCCGGCACGCATGGAGGCGTCATCCAGCACAACCAGCAACTGGCCCGCTCGTACGTGGTCTCCAGCCTGCACCAGAACCTGGAGAATCGGCTGGGGCACCTGCGCGGAGATCTGAGCCGACTCCGCGGCATGCACCGTCCCGCTGGTCCACACCCACTGCGGCTCCTGTTGCCGAACGCTGTGGACAAGCTGTGCCGAAACTCTCACCGGAGCTTGCGCCACGGGCTCATTCGCCCGCGAGCAACCTGAAAGAAACGCCACCGGTATCGACAACACAACCGACAAAGAAAACAAGAGATAAAAGGACTTGAAATCGTTCTTCATTGCAGGCTCTCCGCTGAATCTGGTGTAAGCTCGCCGGTGGCGTACAGAAGCTCGGCATACGCGACGGTGTTCCCATAGACCGCTCGCCAATAGTCATTCTGGCTAGACCGCTGCGCGTCTTCCGCACGCAGCAGGTCCGTCATGGTGGAAAGCCCGGCTTTGTAGCGGTTCTGCATAATACGCAGGCTCTCCGTAGCTTGCTGCATGGACGCCTCGGCCGTCTGCACAATCCGTTCCGCCGTCTGGTGCTGGCTATACGCGCTGCGCACCGCCAGACGTATCTGGTCTTCATCTGTCTGCTCCTGAGCCGCCACCTTCTGCCGCGCAGCCTCTTCCTCAGCCAGACGAGCCCGCTTCCCCAGCGGCAGAATATCCATGGTCAGCTGAACGCCGGCCACCCAATTATTGCCGCCCGCGCCGGCAAAGGAACTTCTATCCATCTCCCAGTTGCCATAGGCGCTCACCTTCGGCCCAAAATCATCCTTCGCCGCCTTGGCTGCGGCGGAGCGCGCCAGCCGCTGCTCCTCCAGCGCACGCAGATCCGGCCTCATCTTGAGTGCGCTGGCCATCTCGTCAGAGAGCACACCGTCCGGAAAGCTCTTGGCTTCGATCGGCATCAACTCCGGACGAACCGGCATCTCGCTGCCCATGGCCGTCTCCAGCCGGGCCCATGCAATCTCCATCTCCCCCTGCGCGGCGATCAACTCCTGCTCCCGCTCGGAAAGGTTCACCTGCGCCGCCAGCGTATCGGAGTCCACGGCCAGGCCTGCTCGCACGTTGGCCTTCGCATCTGACAGCAAGGCCTGCGCCGTGGTCTGCTCTTGCTGGGCTACATCGATTCGCCGTTGCGCAAACAAGATCGACTGATACGCCTCCACCACGCGCAGAACGGTGGCTTGCTCCACCGCATCGCTCACAGCCGAGGCGCTTCCCGCGGCCAGCTTGGCCCCTTTCATCTGCTGCTCCGTCTCGAACCAGTCAAATAGCCTCCAGGATCCATTGAAGCGGGTCACAAAGTCTCCAATGGGGGCGGGCTTGTTCAGCGAGTTCAGCGCAAAGTCGCCTGTAGTGAACTGCTGCTGGCGCAGTCTGGTTCCAAACACGTACACCGGATCGTTACCGCGTGAGATGTCTTCGGTGAAGTTGAGGATGGGAAACAAGCCCGTGTGCGCCAGACTCACCCCCGCACTGGCTGACTGCGAATCCGCCCGCGCCGCCGCAATCTCCGGATTCCTTCCCAGCGCCCGATCGATCGCCTGTCGTAACGTCAACGATGGCTGCTGCGCAACGGCTGCCTTCCCCATCAGTCCCGGAAATCCAGGAAATCCCAGAAGCCCGAGCAGCAGCGCCATCCATCTCACCCTTGAAAACACCATGCGCATACCTTCCAACCTTTTGTTCGGAGCACCCCTTTGGGGAGTCCGTGGCGGACAAGAGCACCTTGGCATCCTGTCCGGTAGCTCTTGCCCCCAGCATAGTCCGCTCATGCTATGCGGTCCACGGAGATCCGAAGATGCTGGCTCCATCGGAATAAAGACAAAAGCGGGCGGAATCGTTACAAAGAATGTAGAAAATCTTGGCATCGGTCCTGCTCCTGGGAAGCCCCTTCTCGCCGGCAAGATCGGAAACACTCTCAGTGCGAGAGCTCAAAAAGCGGTTGAAATCAAATCTAAAGATGCGCTCAATGGTCGAACCTATCCATCCTCAAAATCCGGACCGGCATCCTGAAGCCGGGTCTCCCGCGAGGCGAACGCATGGCCGAGCAAGGATCTCGGAGACCACTGCAACCGAACGAGGATCCTTGCGGCCAGAGCGAAGGGGAGTCAGGGCTGGTCTCTCACAGGTCAAAGGCGCACCTTGAAGTACGGGAGAGTTGCAGCGTGGAACCGAAGTTCCCTGAATGCGGAGCACGCTTGTCTGTTGAAGCAAAAGAACTACCCGGCCTCGCGCCCTCTTTGCGATGCGCAACAACCGAGAAATGGTTCTAATCGATCGAGATCTTTCGCAGCAGCCGGAAGTCCGAAAGCATCTTGCCTGTTCCCAGCACAACGCTGGCCAGGGGGTCGTCCGCAATCGTCACCGGCAGTCCCGTCTCCTCACGGATCC
>DAHXNO010000138.1 GCA_027365345.1 Granulicella sp. | reverse complement strand
ACGAGTTTGCCTAGCGCCAGGGCCAGCGCTGTGCAGGCTCCGGTAATGGCGGCCGTGCGGGTGCCTCCGTCGGCCTGGAGCACATCGCAGTCGAGGATGACGGTTCGCTCGCCGAGCAGCTTCATATCCACAACGCTGCGGAGGCTGCGCCCGATGAGGCGCTGGATCTCATGGGTGCGACCGCCGATCTTGCCTTTCTCCGCCTCCCGCGGGGAGCGAGTGAGGGTAGCGCGGGGAAGCATACCGTACTCGGCGGTGACCCATCCCCGGCCGGAGTTGCGCATCCACCCGGGCACGCCGCTTTCCACGGTTGCGTTGCAGAGGACTCTTGTATAGCCCACTTCAATCAAGACCGAACCTTCGGCGGTGGCGACGAAGCCCGGCGTGAGCTTGACCTCGCGCGCCTGGTGCGCCCCTCGTCCCCCACTGCGATAGAGATCAACCTCATCGATCTTGCTCATAGGGTTCATTATAGGGAGATAGGGAGGGACGACGCGGGGCGAGGGATGGGTGGGCGGAAGGAGGGTAGGCCCGTGGAGGGGTGGCGGATCATGAGGCTTCGGTCGCAAATGGGGGTTGAGACGGAGAGGCAGCTGTGTCATTGACGACACAGCGCGGATCCCTTCCACTGTGTTACTGTGCTTTGCAGAGCCCTATGTCCCAAGTTGGGAATTTGTGGAAAAGATCCTCATCTTATACGCCAAATTGCCGATAGATGCATAGGTGAAGGTATTATTCGGCGACCCGCAGAACCATTTTGGAACGGGTTGGGCCGTGAAGAGAGTTAGCGAAAGAGAGCGAAACAGAGCAGACATTTCGGAGATCACTATGCAGGCTCGTTCACAGAGTTTTCCAGCCGCAGGGATTCCATTTGAGGCATCGGCGCAGGATCCGTTGCAGGGTTCCTCGTCCTTGGGGTATGAACGGGGATCCAGCCTTGCGGAGACCGCGGGACTGGCTCACGACGCGGGTAATCTTCTGGCCTCTTTGGGGCTTTACACGGAACTACTGGCCGCCCCGGGGGTGCTGGCTCCGAGGCATCAGCATTATGCGACCGAGCTACGGCTGATCGCAGAGCGCAGCTCCACGCTGATCCAGCGCCTGCTGGCCACGTTCTGTGCCCGAGCCGGGGAGGGAGCCGGGGGGCAGATTCGGCCAGAGGAGCGTCCGCAGCCACCGGCGCTGCTTGATCGCAGAGGCGCTCGGCTGCGAGAGGCTGGCGCGGCCAAGTCCAGCCCTGCCCTGACCCTACGAAATCTGGCTCCGGTACTGCAACAAATCGCGGCGGGTGCGGCGGAGGTGAGTGTGACGTGCTCCGCGTTGCTTCCGCCCCTCGATCTTTCGATGGAGGTCCTGGAGCGGATCACGGTAAACCTGGTTCGGAACGCTGCCGATGCCATCCGCAGCGCACGGTCCGTGTTTTCGGCTGCGGAGGCTGGTCGGCGCGGTCAGATTCTGGTTCATTTGGAGGAGGAGGCTGGCGAGGCCAGATTGACGGTGGAAGACTCTGGCCCGGGGATGCGGGAAGAGATGATTGCCGCCTATCTGCGGCCTGGCTTGTTGCCGCATGGGGAGACGCATGGCCTTGGCCATCGCATTGTTCATGAACTGGTGGCCGAAAGCGGAGGCAGGCTCGCGATTCGAGTTTGTCCCGGATACGGAACGTTGTTCTGCATCCGGTGGTCCATACCATCTATTTCCGTGAGGAGACAGCCCAACAGGAGCGAGTCGGCTGCATGGAATGCCAACTCCATTCCGTCCCCGATGACTGCCTAGACAAGGCGAAGAAAAGGATTCTGCACTTTGTTCCCATCCAAACAGCGAGCGGACGACCCCCAACCGAGCCGGACCTTGGTTCGGCCGCAGTCGGCTATTGAAAAGATTGCGTCAGCCGCCTCGCCGGCTGCCTTGCGGGCTGCGACGTTACCGGCTGCGGAGCTGGGCAGCCGACCGTGGCTTAACCACCCCAACGGCGACGTTCCACTTCCTCCGCTGCGCGTGCTGGTGGTGGATGACGATGGGCCGGTGCGCAATGCTTGCGCGGAGATTGCGGCGGGCCTGGGCTTTACCACGCAGACGGCGGACTCGGTGTCCAGCGCACGCATGGCCCTGGCTCACTCTTCGATTGACATCCTGCTGCTGGACTTGAAGCTGCCGGGAGGCGGAGGTTTGGCTCTTCTGGAGGACATTCGAGCGGAACATCCCCAGACGATTGTGGTGATCATGACGGCGTTCGCCACGGTCAGTTCGGCGGTGGAGTCCCTGCGCAGCGGCGCAGGGGACTATCTGACGAAGCCCTTCACCCTGGAGGAGCTTTCGAACACGTTGCAGCGGGCGGCGCAGCGGCGCACGATTGATGTGGAGTCCCGGTTGTTGCGTGACCGTCTGCGGTCCGGAGCAGCGATGGGGAATCTGGTGGGCAACTCTCCGCCCATGGAGAAGATCTATCGCATTCTTTCCAAAGTCGCGAATACGACCCATCCGGTTTTGATTGTGGGTGAGCCCGGCACGGGTAAGGAACTGGTGGCGCGCTCGATCCACGCGAACGGCCCCAATGCGGAACAGCCCTTTGTGCCCGTCGACTGCGGATCCCTGGTTCCGAGCATGATCGAAGGCGAGCTCTTCGGGTACCTCAAGGGGGCCATTCCGGGCGCGAACCGCTCCAAGGCTGGCCTGCTGGCCGGCATGGAAGGGAGCACGATCTTTCTGGACGAGGTGGGGAATCTCCCTCTGGATCTGCAGGGACGTCTGTTGCGCGCGCTGCAGGAGAAGGAGGTTCGCCCGATTGGGGTGGATGCTGCAGCGGCCGGAGCTGGGGCTGCTGCTCCTGGTTTGGGCAATGGGCTGGGCGGCGCGCCGTCGGGGGTGGCTCCTCTGGTAGCGCGCATCCTGGCCTCCAGCAGCCGCGATCTATCCGAAATGGTGGAGACCGGCCGCTTCCGCAAGGATCTGTACTTCCGCCTGAATGTCGTGAACATACGCCTCCCTGCCCTACGCGAGCGGCGTGGAGACATTCCGCTGCTGGCGGCCCACATCCTGGAGCGGATGAAGGCGGAGCACAGAGTTGGCTACCATTTTGCCGATCAGGCGCTTCGCCTGCTTATGGAGTATGACTGGCCAGGCAACGTGCGGGAGCTGGAGCAGGCGATTGAGCGAGCCTGCTCGCTCTCCAGCGGTCCTGTGCTGCATATTGCCGACTTCCCAACCCAGATGGGGAACTTTCACTTCCACTCCCAGCAGCAGTTCGTCGAGAGCTCCAACCGCGGGCTGATGGACCGTGCCGCATCCGCAGAGTTGCCCGCCGTGCAGCCCATCGCCGAACTGGAGAAGCAGGCGATTCTGAACACGATCAGCCAGCTCAACGGGGACAAGTTGATGGCCGCGCGGCTGCTCGGCATTGGAAAAACGACCCTCTATCGCAAGCTGAAGGAGTATGGCCTGGGGGATGAACTCGCTTGATGCGGATGGGCTGCCGGAGGCTGGCGCGAGAGATGGCTGTAGGGTCGGCGCGTGCGCGTGCTGGGGCCGATTGCCGGAGGCGATTGACGGGGGCAGTGCCGTTTTGCCTGGCGGGTGTGGGAGATGGAGGCTATGTGTTGCCCGATGCTGATCGGAGAACCTGTGGACCTGGAACTGTTTATGGATTATTCGGGCTTTACGGAAGACGAAGCTCTCAAAGAGAGTCTTCCAAGCGCAAAGAAGATGCTCGCAAAAGGAGTGAGGCAGCCCTTAATGCAACCCAATGTACTGTTGATTGCGCCTGAGACCGCCGCGGAGCCGATTGCCGAGGCTGTGCGCTCCGGTTTGGGCGCCGAGGTTCAGATTCTCTCCAATCGCCGTTCTGCGCTGACCACGGTCCGGCGCAAGGAGTTCGATCTGATCCTGATCGACGAAGGGATTGCCGCCTCCGACGCCGCAACGACGGAGCAGATCTATCAGAACTCCGGCGGCGCTTTTCTGCTGGAGTT
The DNA here is from genome assembly GCA_027365345.1 of Granulicella sp. Classification (GTDB taxonomy): domain Bacteria; phylum Acidobacteriota; class Terriglobia; order Terriglobales; family Acidobacteriaceae; genus Granulicella. The sequence goes on along the minus strand of DAHXNO010000138.1, from coordinate 16,827 downwards.
GAATCTGGCTCTCTGGAGTGCGGAGCGGATCGTTCGCCAGGCGCGGGCAGCGCTGGCGCGGAGGTCGCAGGAGTTTTCCAAGGTGAAGGCAGCGGCTGCCGCTGAGCTGAGGAATGAGCTGAATGCGAGTCTGGCCGGCCTTCTGCTGGAGGCGCAACTTGCTCTGCGTGAGGCCACCCCTGCCCAGACTCACCGGTTGCGTAACCTGGTGAAGTTGGCCAGCGATCTGCGCGATCGGCTGCGAGGCGAGAACTGAATGGGAAGGCTGCGCTGCAAGCGGCTGCGCCTGATGGCGCTGCGTAGGAGTTGGGGGGAGAAGAGGCGCCCGGAGCGTGCGCTCGGAGGCCAAGTGGCTCTGCTTTGACTCAGGAGGGGGGCAGTCGCCGGCTTCGGCGTCGGTTCAGGAGCGAACACCGCACAGGGAAGCCGATGGTGGCTCGCGGTATGTACAATCTTGTTTAGGGGCGCTTTGGAGTTACGCTTGCGCCACAATCTCTTTTCGCGTCGATGTGTGTGTTTGCGCATATCGATCTATTTCGGTGCAATCCGCTGCACTCCGCAGCCTGAGGAGAATCATGAACATTACACCTGGAAAGCTGGCCGGCCTGAAGGCCGTCTCCAACGCTCGCAACGTCATTGCGGCCGCCGCTATGGATCAGCGGGGGTCGCTGCAGAAGTCTCTGGCCAAGGAACGCGGCGCTGAAGCGACCTCCAAAGATCTGGAGGTCTTCAAGACGCTGGTAACTGATGTGCTGACCCACCATGCCTCCGCCATCCTGCTCGATCCCGAGTACGGTCTTCCGGCGGCCCAGCATCGCAATGGCAAGGGTCTGCTGCTGGCGTATGAGAAGACTGGCTATGATGCCAATACGCCGGGGCGGCTTCCTGATCTGCTGGATGTGTGGAGTGTGCGCCGTCTGGTGGAGGCCGGGGCCGATTGCATCAAGATTTTGCTTTACTACACCCCATTCGACAAGCCCGCCGTCAACGAGCTCAAGCATGCCTGGATCGAACGGATTGGTGATGAGTGCCGGACGCACGACGTGCCTTTCTTCCTTGAGTTTGTCGGCTACGATGCCGACGGGGGCGACGAGAAGTCTGTGCAGTACGCGCGGAAGAAGCCCTCGATCGTCGCCGGCGCGATGAAGGAGTTCTCCAAACCACGCTATGGCGTGGATGTATTGAAGGTGGAAGTGCCGATTGTGATGGAGTATGTTGCGGGGACCAAGGCCTGCAAGGGCGAGGCCGCCTACACCCGCGCTGAGGCGCTGGCGCACTTCCGCGCGGCCGCTGCGACGACCACGCTGCCGTTTATCTACCTTTCAGCCGGCGTCTCCAATCCGGTCTTCATTGAGACCCTGGAACTGGCCGCTGAATCTGGAGTGGCCTTCAATGGCGTGCTCTGTGGCCGGGCTACATGGAAGGACGGGATTCCTATCTACGCCAAGCAGGGCGCGGATGCCTTCCGTAAATGGCTGGAGACCACCGGGGTGGAGAATATCCAGAACGTGAACCGGGCCTTGGAGGCCGCCAGTCCCTGGACGGCTAAGATAGGCGCGTAACGGGGCCGAACTTGAAGAGGCTAAAGCGGGAGCGAGTAGACTAAGCGCAGGATGCGCGGTCTACTCGCCCTTGTTTTTTTCCTGTTGCTGTTTGTTCCCAGCGCGGCGGCGCGGGGAACTGCCGCCGACCACTCAGGCTCCAGCCGTCTAGACGATGACGTTGCCCAGTTGCGTTACGACGACCTGGCAAAGGACCTGCTGCAAACCCCTCCCGGGCGGATCCACGATCTGTTTGCCGGGGTTCTGGCGGACCGCACCAGCCGTTTTGACGAGGCGGTGGCGTTGCTGAGTCCGCTGCTGAGCGACACGAGCCTTTCGGCCTCGCGCCGGGCTCTGGTGCTGGGTTCGCTGGCGGATGTGAACGTGAAGCGCTTCCGCTACTCCGAGGCCAGCGAACTGTACGTTCGCCTGCTGAGCACGGCGGCCGACGGGCTGTCTCCTGAGATGCTGAAAGACGACCAGGACGATAGCGCCACGCTGAAGCTTCTGGTGAATGCTCCTGCGCAGACCATTCAGTTTGGTGGGGGTTCTTCCGGAGCGCCGGAGGTTGATCTCCGCACCCACTCCGACCCGTTGCACGACATCACTGTGGATCTGACGGTACATGGGGTGAAAGCTCCGTGGATTCTGGACACCGGCGCCAACTTTTCTACCGTCTCTGCATCCTTTGCCCGCAAGCTCGGCCTGACCCCGAGCCGGGGCGCGGCCCAGACCGAGGGAGCGACGGGGGCTGAAAACCCACTGCATACAGCGATCATCGATACCCTGCCGATCGGTCAGGCCATGCTGCATAACGTGGTTGTGCTGATCCTGCCGGACGCCAACCTTACGATTGCCTCCGGAGGGAAGAAGCGCTATCTGATCCCGGCCATACTTGGCTATCCGGTTTTCCAGTCTCTGGGCTCCATTCGCTTCCGTCATCATCGCTTCCAGGCCGGAAATCTGTTGCCGGCGCGGGGCGAGGTTTCTCGGCGCGACCGCTCCTCGCCCATCTACATGGAGAAGCTCAACGTGCTTTTTTCGTGCCGCAGCCAGGGGCTTGCGCGCAGCTTCCTGTTTGACTCCGGCGCGAATACCACCACCTTTTTTTTCCCCTACTATCGGGACTTTCGCGCGGAGTTTCTGCACCCGACGCAGGCCACGCGGCGCAGTTTCGGCGCGGGGGGCGTTGCCTCTGACCCGGTATACCTGCTGGACGACACGGAGCTGGAAGTTGCCGGACGCAGGGTGGATCTGCAACATATTCCGGTCATGAAAGCCGCGCAGCACACCTTGTCCGATGAGTTTGAAGGAAGCCTGGGCCGAGACCTGATCTCCGCCGCAGGTGGTCTGACGCTGGACCTGACTGACGACCGGGTCTATGCTGGACGGGTGCGGAAGTAGTTCGTGGCGCGAGCGTGCAGCATGGGATGGGCCATGGAGGCTCTCCACCGGGCTGCCGGAGCCTTGCCAGTCCTGTTTGAGCGTCCCCTATTGTGTCTCCATCCATGAGAGAACGGCTCCATGCCTGCCGCAGACGGTGGCTTCCGGCGTTCCTCCCGGTTTGCGCGGCATGTTTGGTCTGGGGGGTTGTGTGGCCCGCGCTCTCGATCGCTCAGAGCTATGTACCCAGGACGATCCTGATCGATGCTCCGCCCGGCGTGGACACGGCCCAGGCCCTGCGTATTCTCAATCTGACTGCCGGTGCGGAGTTGACCGAACAGCAGATTGAGGCCGCGCTTGGCCGTCTGGCCGATACGGGCCTGTTCAGTGAGATCTCCTATACGGTGAGCCCGGCAGCGCTGATCGTCAAGCTGACGCCCTCGGCCAGTAGCGTGTTGCGGCGTGTGCGGCTGGCAAACTTCGCCTGGTGGCAGCCTGTGCAGCTTGACTCTCTGCTGGAAGCGGCGGTCCCTGGGTACCACGGCAGACTTCCCTTGATGGGCACGCTCACCGATCAGGTGAAGGCGGCACTGGTCGCACTGCTGAAGGCGAAGGGCGTCCAAGCCGAGGTGGAAGTGCGCCAGTCCGCCAGGAGCGACAGTCTGGTGACATTGCGCATCATCAGGCCGTCCATCCTCGTGGATCAAGTGATTCTGCCGGGTTCGCTGCCTGAACTCCGCGAGCCCATCAAGAGGTTCACCGACACCTTGTATAACGCTGACTTCGACAGCGACAGAGATGTTCTATCTGTCCACGACAACGTGATGAAGATCTACCGGGACGCTGGCTATCTGGATGTGGCCGTAACCACGCCTGAGGTTTCCACGCCCAAGGGAGACCTGTTCAACTATGCCGTCGATCTGACCGCGACTGTGCAGCCCGGCGCACTCTATCACATGGCCTCGCTTGACGTGAGCGCACTGCCCGCAGAGGAGCAGACCGCGCTTGCCCGCGAGGTTCCCACGACGCCCGACACGGTGGACAACGAACAGCTCTGGTCAGCAATTGGGCATGCTTTAAGTCAGTTCGGTAACGCTCACTTTCATCTGGTTGCGAAGAAGGACCAAGGGAATCACACGGTGACGCTGCAGATTCTGCCCTCTGCCGCTGGGAGTTCTATGTCGCCTGCGACGATGTAGCTGCTGATGCTGCATGAGGGTGCGTGAGTCGTTTTTGCTGGCTGCGCTTGCGACTCCCCTGCGGGCTGCCCGGAAGCAAAGAAGAGGCCGGGATGGCTCCCGGCCTCTTTCTGGAGAATCGCTTCCTGGAACGTTTGCCGCGCAATTACGCTTCGGCAGGGGCCACTTCACTGTTGAGGTCCTTGGCCTCCTTGAGGGCCGCAAGATCGCGCTCCTTCTTGACCTCGGCAGAACTCCGGCCGAGCTCGCCAGCCATCTTCTCGGTGGTGAAGGCCTCGATGACGTCTCCGACCTTGATCTCTTTGAAGCCCGCCAGGTCGATGCCACACTCCACGCCCTGCCGCACTTCGGAGACATCGTCTTTGAACCGCTTGAGGGAGCTGATCTTGCCCTTCCAGACCTCTTCGCCTTCGCGGAGCACGCGCACCTGATGATCCCGCCGGATGAGTCCGTCGGTGACCTGGCAGCCGGCGATCTGGCCGACTTTGGTGATCTTGAAGACGTTGAGCACGCTGGCGCGGCCAATGTAGTTCTCTTTGAACACCGGCTCCAGCAGGCCATACATGGCTTTGGTGATCTCATCCTGCAGTTCGTAGATGATCGAGTGCAGGCGGATCTCGACGTTTTCGCGTTCGGCGACTTCGGCGGCCTTGCGGTCTGGCCGGACATTGAAGCCAATGACGACGGCGTTGGAGGCGGAGGCGAGCAGGATGTCGGACTCGGTGATGGCTCCGACGCCGGAGTGGAGCACCTTTACCCGAACCTTCTCGGTGGACATGCGCTGGAGCGAGTCGGCGAGCACTTCGACAGAGCCCTGGACGTCACCCTTGAGGATGAGGTTGAGGTCTTTTACGCCAGCCTGCTTGATCTGCTCAGCCAGACCTTCCAGCGAGACCCGCGAGCTCTTGGCGAGCTGGGCCTCGCGCTCCTTCATCTTGCGGTACTGGGCGATGCCCTTGGCCTTGTCGCGGTCTGCCATGACGAGGAAGGTATCGCCAGCATCCGGGATGTTTTCCAGACCGAGGATCTCAACGGGCGTGGACGGCCCCGCTTCCTTGATTTCCTGGCCGCGATCGTTGAACATGGCGCGAACCTTACCGAAGGTGTTGCCGACGATGTAGCTGTCGCCGGTACGCAACGTTCCATTCTGCACGAGGATGGAGGCCACGGCTCCGCGTCCGCGGTCGAGCTTGGCTTCGATGACCGTTCCCACCGCGGGGCGTTCTGGTGTGGCCTTCTTTTCGTTGGTATCGGCCACCAGGCAGATCATTTCTTCCAATCCATCCAGGTTGATCTTCTTTTTTGCGGAGACCTGGACGAACTCGATATCGCCGCCCATGGAGGTAGCCTGCACGCCGCGCGCAGCCAACTGATTCATGACGCGGCTGGGATCGGCCTCTGGCTTGTCAATCTTGTTGACTGCCACAATCATCGGCACTTTGGCCGCGCGAGCGTGGTCGATAGCCTCCAAAGTTTGAGGCATGACGCCGTCATCGGCTGCCACCACGACGACCACGATGTCCGTGATCTTGGCTCCACGGGCCCGCATGCGCGTAAACGCCTCGTGCCCGGGAGTATCCAGGAAGACGATCTCGCGCCCGAAGGCGGGCGAGTCGGGGTTGTTGATCCTGACCTTGTAGGCGCCGATGTGCTGCGTGATGCCACCGGCCTCGCCGGCGGCCACATCGGTGGAGCGGATGGCGTCCAGTAGTGAGGTTTTGCCATGGTCGACGTGGCCCATGATGGTGACCACGGGCGCTCGCACGACTTCGACCATGTTGGTGGTGTCTTCCAGAAGGCCTTCGATGGCCTCATTTTCCAGTTGTTCTTCGACGGAGATGACGGTGGCCTCGGCTCCAAACTGACGCGAGACCTCCTTGACCAGTTCGCCGTCGAGCGACTGGTTGACGGTGACCATAACGCCCTTCATCAGCAGGGTGGCAATGAGATCCTTGCCGCGCACCTCCAGCTTCTCCGCCAGATCCTTGACGGAGATGCCTTCGGTGACGGTGATGGACTTGGTGATGGGAACCTCGCCCTGCGGGATCTGCGGTGCGCCAAAGCGTGGAACGCTGTATCCCTTGAGGGCGACTTCCTTGTTCTTTTCATAGCGCGGCGCACCGCGTCCACGCTGCCCGGCCCGAACGGGACGGCTGGGTCCCGGCGCCTCACCCGGGGCGGGCATCAAGCCGCCTGGCGCCACTCCCTGGCGGGGGCCAAAACCCGGGCGCCCAGCGCCAAACCCTGGACGTGGAGAGAAGCCCGGCGCTCCCGGGCCACCGCCCGGACCGCCCGGGAAGGTCCGCGTTGGATGCATGGGCCGACGAACTCCCGGAGCCGTAGACGGCCGCGTACCCGGGCCGCTTGGCGCTCCCGGGGTTGGTCCACTGGAATAGCCGGGACGCGGACGCTGGAAGATGGGTGTCCGGAGCCCCCCGGGAGGGGGTGCGGGGGCGCTATAGGTTGGGCGCGGACCCGTCTGTGGCATCACCACGCGCCGCTGCACTGGCGCAGGGGCTTCTGCGGCGGCGACTGGCTCGGAAACAGAAGAGGAGTCCTCCGGGGCAGGCGCAGAGGGGGTGGAAGAGACTGCGGCAGCGGGTTCTGCTGCTTGCGTGCCTACTACGGAGGCAGGCGCAGGAGGTACAGGGGGCGCCGGCTTGACCACCACTGGCTCAACCGGCGGTGCGGACGCTATGGCCGGAGATGACGTTGGGGCTGCTGGAGGCTTGGACACGACGGGCCCGGCAACGGGCCGGCTGGCAATAGCGGGTGGAACGACGAAATTGGGTGTGGCTGGCCGTGGAATGGGGACGATGCGCCGCGGGGCGGGCGCCGCGGAAGCCGCGACCGAGGCTGGTGCGGAAGGTGCCGGTGCGGATGGCGCGGCCGGCTTGGAGATAGGGCTGGCAGGTTTGGTGTCCGCTGGACGGGCTGCCGCAGAGCTGCCGGCGGCAACGGTGGCTGAGGCTGGCCGGGCCACGACAGGAGGGCGAGAAACCGGGTTGGCGACCGTTACGGCCGGCCGGACGACCCGCGCCGTTTTGGCTGCCTGCTCGGCCTGCTTACGCTCCAGGATGGCCTTGAGCGCATCGCCGGGCTTGGAGACATGCGACAGATCAAACCTTGGCCGAGTCTCCGCCTGGGAGGCGCGAGCCGGGCGTGGGCCACGGCTGCTGAAGTACTCACGCACCTTCTCGGCTTCATCCTCTTCGATGGAGCTCGAGTGCGTCTTCTTTTCGGTAACGCCGACCGCGGTCAGAGCATCCAGAATGGACTTACTCTTGACCTCTAACTCACGTGCAAGATCGTTGATGCGAACTTTGCTCATCCGTTCCTTTTCAGTTCCACTGCGCACTTAGCTGTTCATATCAGCCTCAATCGAAGTAGGAGTTCGTCCAAGGTTATTATCCCTTGAAATGGTTAACTTTTCAGCCATGCGGCTGGGATTTCCCGATTCCTTACAAATCCATGGGCTGAACGGCTGGGGTCCGCACTGCGCCCATCTGGTTTGCTGATCCTCTTCGTCCCGCGCATGCGTTCACTCGCCGGGTCCTTCCTCGGAGACCTCCTGGGCCTGATCGACAAGTTGATCCACGGCATCGTTCTCGAGTTCGATGCCGGCTTCCCGCGCATCGTTGGCGTCGTTGGCGTCGACCTCAGACATTTTGTCTTCGGCGGCTGCTACATCCTCAGTCGAAAACTCGCTGACCTCCTGGGCTGCGCCGGCGTCGGCAGCCTGCTGGGCAAGAATCTGCTCTGGGGTACGGGTCATGGAGTGGATTGGATCCAAATCCTGACCGAGGGTGGAGAGAGTGGGTGCTTCGCCGGAGAGGGGCGCCGGTTCCGCACCCGCTGGCTCAGGGGATGGGGCAGGCCGTTGTTCTCCCTCCTCGTACTGTCCAAAGTAGTGCCGGACGGCGACGGCGATTTTTTCAACCGTCTTGTCACCGATGCCGGGGATCTCGCCGAGTTCCTCGGCGGTCATATCCGCCAGCGACTCGACGGTGGTGATGCCGGCGGCGATGAGCTTCTCCATCACCGCTTCGCCCAACTCCGTTACCTGTTCGATGGGCGTGGCCGGACCGCCGCCCATGGCTTGCATCTGCTGCTCGACCTCCTGGCGTTTTTCCTCTTCGCTCTTGATATCAATCTTCCAGCCGAGCAGCTTGGCCGCCAGGCGAACATTCTGGCCCTTCTTGCCGATGGCCAGCGAGAGCTGCGTGTCATCCACGATGACCTCAAGCTGTTTTTCCGCCGCATCGGTAATGGAGACGCGGGAGACCTTGGCAGGCTGCAGCGCCTTCTCCGCAAAGGTAGTGATCTCGTCGGAGAACTCGATGATGTCAATCTTCTCGCCACGCAGTTCACGGATGATCGACTGCACGCGCATGCCTTTCATGCCGACGCAGGCTCCGACCGGGTCGACATCTTTGTCGCGGCTCATCACGGCGATCTTGGTTCGCTCGCCAGCCTCGCGGGCGATGGCGCGGATGGTCACGGTTCCGTCATAAATCTCCGGCACCTCGGATTGGAAGAGCGACTGCACCAGAGCGGGCGCCGCGCGGGAAACGATGACCTGTGGACCTTTGGCGGCGCGATCGACGCGCAGCAGCACGACGCGCAAGCGCTCCCCGACGGAGAACTGCTCCAGCCGGGATTGCTCGCGTTTGGGCATGCGCGCCTCGGCCTTGCCTAAATCAAAGATCACGTCCATGGGCTCCAGACGCTTGACGGTGGCGGTAAGGATCTCGCCGGCGCGGTGCGCATATTCATTGAAAACGGTGTCGCGCTCGGCCTCACGGACCTTCTGGAAGATGACCTGCTTGGCCATCTGAGCGGCGATTCGACCCAACGGAGAGGTGTCCTTATAAAAGCGCAACTCTCCGCCTACTTCGACCTCGGGCGCCAGTTCGCGGGCCTGCTCCAGGGTAAGCTGGTTGTCGGGATCTTCGACCTGCTCCGGGGTTTCCACCACGGTTTTGAAGACGTAGGCGCGGATCTCTCCCGACTCGCGGTCCAACTCTCCGCGCATGTTCTCGACTGTTTTGTAATACTTGCGGGTTGCCAGCGCGATCGCATCTTCCACAGCGCCTACGACGATCTCCGGATCAATCCCCTTCTCCCGGCTCAAAACCTCAATTGACTGATACAGCGCGCTTGCCATGTGTCTCTCTCTTTTTCGGCGATTGTGATCGCCGATTGGTTCAAATTTTTCCTGCCCATACCAATTTCGTGAAGAAGTGAAGCTCGACTGCTTGCCATCCAAATGCGAGTCTTGAAGCTCTGGACGTGCGCGTTACCGGTTTGCCGACTCTGTGAGGTTCTAGATTTCAGCGATGAGATGGGCTTTCTCCACATTCGCCAGGGGAATCTCAACGTTGGGGCTGGCCGAGAGCTTGCTTGCCTTGCTCCGTTGCTTTACGGCGGAGAGGTCAAGGGTGATGATGGTTCCATCAAAGGCGATCAGCCGGCCCGTGAAGTGTCGGTTGCTCTGAACGGGGGTGAAGGTCTGGATCCTGGCCAGGCTGCCTTGAAAGCGTTGGTAATCGGCCGGTTTGAGCAGTTTGCGCTCCAAGCCCGGCGAACTGACCTCCAGTGTGTACTCAGCTCCCGGAACCAGATCCTCGACATCAAGCACAGTTCCGAAGTCGCGGGCAAAGTTGGCGCAGTCGTCGTGGGAGACGCCGGAGAGAGTCTCAACCGGGACCCGCTGAGAGGACCGTGCTGTCCGGTTGGATGCGGTTGGATGGCCCGCGGGGTTGGCGGCCAGCTCGGTTTCCCTTTGGGCTTCGATTTGGGCTGCCATTCGGGCGCGCGAGTCGGCATCCTTCTCCAGGAAGACGCGCAGGCAGCGATGCTTTGCTCCGCCGGTAAACTCGAGATCGACGATCTCAAGCTGGTGCGAAGCCGCAACGCGGTCAGCGGTGGCACGAATTGTTTCCATCTGCAGGGCCATAGCGCCTCCGGCAAACGCTCGTTCTGTCGGTCGGGTTCATACTGCCGCCACGATCCGCCAAGGCGAGTTTCCAGGCCAGAATTTTGAGCAAACAAAAAGTGGGCTCTCGCCCACTCCTTTCTTCCGCCACTCCTCCGGTGTGTTCACGGATACCGGCCGTTTGCCGGACGGCAGCTTTCAGCGGCAGAACAAATTCGTCTGCTAACGATGATTCTAGGCCAAAGGGGCGGGAAAGTTCAACTATCCGTCGGGAGGGGGGCGTTGGCCAGGGAGTTTGGCCGCCTGTACGGCGTTACCAGGTGTCGCTCGCTGCGCTACACTGGAGCGATTTTGGAGGGGATGGGTGTTGGGGCCTTCAGCGATCGGCGTTGATTGCGCGGGAGGAGACCCGTATCGACGCCAAGGCTCCGCGCTCCGCCAGAAGCAAAGCTGCTGCTCGCCTCTCTTGCCGCAAGCCAGAGATCGGGCGGGTCAGGATGAAGGATTTTGTTCGAGAGTCTGCGGCCATTTCGCTGGAAGGACACGCTGCGCGACGCGCGCGCCGGCCTAGCCCTGGCCGCGATGAACATCCCGCAGGTGCTGGGATATACGGGCATTGCCGGCATGCCTGTGGTTACGGGGCTTTACACGCTGCTGGCTCCGCTGGCGGCATTTGCGGCCCTGGGGTCGTCGCGCTACCTGGTGGTGGCTGCGGATTCGGCGACGGCGGCAATCCTGGCTGACGGGCTGGCTGGGATGGCCCCTGTGGCGAGTCCGGAGTGGGTGACCCTGGCCGGGTATGTGGCCCTGCTCAGCGGAGCCTTTCTGCTGTTGGGCCGGCTGCTTCGCCTGGGCTTTATCGCCGATTTTCTCTCCCAAACGGTGCTGATGGGATTTCTGACCGGGGTTGGGATCCAGGTTGGCATCGCTGTACTGGGTGAGACGCTGGGCCTGCAGGTCTCTTCGCGCAGCACCCTGGGACAGTTGCTTGAGGTTGTGCGTCAACTGCCGGATTTACATCTGCCGGTGTTGCTGGTCTCCTCCTCGGTGCTGGTGCTGGTGCTGGTGTTGCGGGCTCTGTGGCCCGCGCTGCCAGGGGCCTTGATCGCTGTGGCGGGCGCAACGGCGGCCAGCGCAGTCTGGAAGCTCTCCGCGCACGGTGTTCCCACGGTTGGAGTGATTGCCAGTGGCCTGCCGCACCCACATTTGCATTTGCTGCCGTGGGGGCAGATTGCTCGGCTGCTTCCGGTTGCGGGCTCCTGCGCCATCATGATCGTGACGCAGAGCGCAGCCACCGCTCGGGCCTATGCTCTGCGCCATGAGCAGCAGCTCGACGAGAACCGCGATCTGGTGGGTCTGGCGATAGCGAACCTGGCCTCCGCGCTAAGCGGCAGCTTTGTGGTGAATGGCAGCCCAACGCAGACGGCGATGGTGGAGACCGCTGGAGGCACAAGCCAGAAGTCGCAGCTTGCTACGTCCGTGCTGGTGGGTGGCGTGCTGCTCTTCCTTACTCCCACGCTGCAATACCTGCCGCAGAGCGTATTGGGAGTGCTGGTGCTGCTGGTGGCGCTCCATCTGATTGACTTGCGGGGTCTGCTGCAGTTACATCGGGAGAGCCCAGCGGAGTGCGCGGTAGCCGTGATTACAGCGGGCTGCGTGGTTGGAATCGGAGTGGAGGCCGGCATCCTGCTGGCGATGGCGCTCTCGCTGCTACGCACTGTGCGCCACAGCTATCGTCCGCACACTGGAGTGATTCGCATGGAGAACAGCGGCGCCTGGAGCATAGGACCGGTGGCGGCGGGCGCCGTGAGCGAGCCGGGATTGGTGCTCTACCGCTTTGGCTCGGCTTTGTTTTACGCCAATGCGAATCACTTTGCGGAAGAGTTGCTGTTGCTCTCTGGCGGCCGTTGCGGGCAGAAGCCCGAGGTGAGATGGATGATTGTGGATGCGGAGGCGATCAGCCAGATCGATTACTCGGCATCGCGGGTGATCGCGCAGCTCAACCAGGAGCTGAGCAAGATGGGAATTGTGCTTGGATTCGCCAGGATGTCACCGGATGCGACGGCGGATTTTCAGCGCCATCACCTGGCGGAGTGCGATCCTCCGCTGCGTCTTTTTTCGCGTTTGCATGACGCGGTCAGCGCCTTTCGGGCGGTGCATGAGCCCACAGCATAGAGGCTCTGCCCGATCGATGAACGAGATGTCTGCCGGTTCCGCGTCTGCGTCTTTCCAGGGAGGGGCGGCTCCAGATGCCTCTGCGCGGGATGCCGCGCGCAGAGGCATTGCGCTATGCTTTCTCCGCCTTGGGAAAGATGGTGAGGCGTAGATGGGTGGAACCATAGGGTACCAGCGTGAGCGACTCGAGTTCGCCGAATGCCAGTTTGCCCTGGGCTCCCAACGTCTCCTTGGTTCCCTCGGGCAGCGGGGGAGTGAAGAGTTGTTGCGGATCGTCGGGATTGGCTTGCAACTGCCAGTTGGCGACGCTTCTTACGGGCACGCGTAACGTCACGGGCGGATCGATCCAGGGGTCCTGGGTCATTGGTTTGCGGCTGACCTGCACCTGTTGCTGCAGCTGCGCTTCATCAATGGCGAGCGCATAATTCCAGGCGCTTGCGGGAAGCGCATTCCAACCCGGGAAGGACGCGCTGGTGTAGCGTTCCACGGCTACCGGCGACCAGGTTGCCTTGATTGGGAAGGAGTAGACGAGCGGTCCATGCTCCAGGCCGAGGCCGTTCTGTGGCCAGTGCGAGAGGGCCGTGGTCATTGGCAGGGTGAGAGTAACGGTATCGCCGGCAGAGAAGCGCCGCCGGAGCGTAGCAAATCCGTTCTTAATCAACGGCAAGCTCACTGTCTTGCCGTTGATGGCAAGGCGCGCCGCATGGCACCAGGCTGGAATGCGCAGGGAGAGTGGGAACTCGACCGGCGCGGTTGGATTCAGGGTGAGATGGATCTCTTCTCCGAAGGGATAATCGGTCTGCTGCAGGATCTCGATCTCGCGCGCCTCTGCTCCGACGGTGGTTTTGACCCGTGAGGGACCGTAGAGGACGGCGGCAAGGCCGTGGTCGCTGTCTCTCATCCACATGCGGATGACAAAGTTCGGGAAGACGCGGTGAACGTTGCCGCCGCAGCAGGCGGTGTGTCTGCCGGGGTTGGGCTGGTAGGCCATCATGAAGCCGCCGTGCTCCATGACGTTATGGTCAGAGTTGATGGTGGCGAGAAACTGATTGGGACAGGAGAAGTACTGGAGCGCCTTCCAGTCTTTCTTGATGGCTCCGAAGCCGGCGTTCAAGCAGCCGCGTTCCACGGCATCGGCCCAGCGGGCGTCCCCGGTGGCCATGAGCATGTAACCCCAGGACCAGGTGTGGTCTGCGATGTCGCAGGTCTCATGCGAGTCAAGCGAGGTGCGGGTGCGGAACCACTCACTGGTGGAGGGGATTCCATCGATGAGCATGTGATGGTCGAAGATTCGCCGCTGCGCGGCCAGGGCGAAGCGCAGATACTCCCGGTTACCCGTGTAGAGATAGAGAATTGCAGGCTGCTTGGCTATCTCAGCGTAGGTTACGCCGTGGGCATTGATGGGTGTGGCGGCGTAGACGCGCATGGGGGCGAGATCTCCCAGGTCCGCTGGACCTGGACCGGTGACGGTCAGGTACTCGCCCCAAGCTCTTTCAGCCATCTCCAGCAGCCGGGTGTCGCCGGTATGTTGATAGCACCAGAGAATATCTTCCACATTGGTTACGTTGCGGATGGGCTTGCCGTAGTCCGCTTGGTCATGGAGGTAGTGGTTGCGCAGCGCCTGGATGGCGTCTTGATTCGAGATTGCAGCCTGATGGGCGGCGGGGTTGGTTAGACCGGCATCGGTGTGTGCCGCCAGGCCGCGGAAGAAGACGTTTTGCGGCCAGCGATGGTAGTCTCCCACAGGATTTTCAAAGAACGTGGGTCCGAGGTAGCCGTCGGGGCCGGCATGATCCAGCGTGTAGCGCAGATAGGACTGCGTCTTGTCCAGCAGGTTCTGATCGCCCAGCACCAGCGCAAGCCGCGTGGCTCCATCGATCCAGTAGGCCTTTTGCTCCCAGGGCCACCACGACTCGGCTTGCTCCTCGCCGGCCCAATAGGGTTCGGTAAATGGCCAGGAGACCTGGGGAAGCTGCGAGCCAAGTTGCTCGGCCTGACGTTGCAGGTAGGTGCGCAACCATCCCTCTGGCCGGATTGCGCCCGGGGGCAGAGGTGTAAGCGCGGCATAGGGTGCACTGTGCAGAGCCGCGGTTGTCTGTGCTGCCGCGATCTGGTTGCGATCCGCAACGGCCAGCATGGCTGCGCTCATCAGCGTCGTCCGCAAAAACTCTCTGCGATTCATCTCCAGGCTTGAACCACTGCCATCTGCCATCTCGATCTCCTCCGTTGTATTCTCTCAGCCTCTGGCTGCGGGTGACATCTATCGATGCCGCGGTCCGGACTGCGAACCGGGAACGTCAGCTCAGAGCGCACGCCGGAAGACGACCCATAGCAGACTACCAATTATTGATAGGATTGCCAGCGCCGGATCCTATAATAGGCAGATGCCATCCGCCGCACCTGAATTCCACCGCGATTCTACAGCTCCGCGTGTCAAGCAGGAACTGCTGCGCCAGATTCTCAGCGGAGAACTTGCCCCCGGCGCCCGTCTGGTGGAGCTCAAGCTGGCGAAAGAGTTCAAAACCAGCCAAGGGCCGGTACGGGAGGCGCTGTGCGAATTGGAAGGGATGGAGTTGGTGACCACGGCTCCTTACCGGGGTACGCGGGTGCGCCAGGTAACGGTGAAGGACGTGCGGGAAGCCTACCAGGTGCGGGCCTTCCTGGAGGAGTTGGCGGGCAGGCAGGCGGCGACTTTGCTGACGGGTAAGCTGCGACCTTTTGAGAAGGCGGCCAAGGCTGTGCTGGGGGCTGCGAAGCGCAATGATATTGGGGCCTACACTCGCCACGACATCGGCTTCCATCGGTTGATCGTAGCCGCCAGTGAAAATCGGATTCTGTTGAGGACCTGGGACTCGCTGGCGCTTGAGGTCCATGTGCAAATCCGCCTGCTCCGGGACAAGATCGACCTGGTGGCCGCGCAACAGGACCACTGGCGAATTCTGGAGGCGCTGGAGAAGCGCAATGGAGCGACGGCAGGAAGGCTGCTGCGGACCCATATTCTGAACGCTCAGCCAGCGCCCACGACTTGCTGAAAGCGTAACCGTCACGGAGCAGCAGGGCTACCTGTGATGGGTGGTGAGCGGCGCGTTGCTGGATTCGAGACCGGCTTGCACGTGATCGTGATGCACGTGGTCAATTGGACGGAAGCTGACTTACGTTCCAGCCGCCCCCCAGAGAGATGATGAGCGTGGCGCTAGCCAGCATGCGGCGGGTGAGGAGGTTCGCCTCGACTTGTTCATCCTGGAGTTCGATGGTCTGGTTGGTGAGCACCATGAGGTAGTTGTCCAGGCCATGGTGGAAGCGCTCGTCTGAGAGTTGGGTGCTGATGGTGGCTGCGCGGACCACTTGCTGTTGCTGCTCCTCCTCTTGGGCAAGCACGCGCAGGGCGGAGAGTTGGTCTTCCACCTCGCGAAACGCGGAGAGCACCTGCTCCCTGTAGAGAGCCACGGCCTGCCGGCGTTGTGCGAGGATGGCGGCCACCTGGGCTTTGCGTCGGCCGGCGTCATAGATGACCTCGTTGGCGGAGAGGGAGCCGACCCAAGTGGTGCTTCCTTTATGCATCAGCTCTGAGATTTGATCGCTTTCAACGCCGCCGCCTGCCCCCAGCATGATGCTGGGATAATACGCGGCTTGGGCGATGCCGATGAGAGCGTTTTCCGCAGCGACTCTACGCTCCATGGAGGCGATATCCGGGCGGCGCTGGAGCAGTTCAGAGGGAATGCCGGTCGGGATGGACGGGGGATCTCCAGTGAGCGGGTCCGCGGCGAGATGAAATCCGGTAGCGGGTACGCCGATTAGAACGGCGATAGCGTGCTCCTGCTGGGCGCGCTGCACTCCAAGGTCGACCAGCTCGGCCTGGGCCTGCTGGAGTTGCGCCACTGCCTGCTCGACATCACTACGGTTGTCCAGACCCACCGTGAATCTCTGCCGGGTGAGGCGGAGCGTGTTCTGATCGGCGAGGATGGTGTGGCGCAACAACTGGGCCTGCAGATCCACGCCACGCAGTTGCAGGTAGGTGGTTGCGAGCAGCCCCTGAAGGCTGAGGCGAAGGTTGGCCAGGTCAGCGGCGGAGGCTTGGGCGTTGGCTTGATTGGATTGGATCTGGCGATGGATACTGCCCCAGAAGTCAGGCTCCCAGGAGATGGAAATGGGGATCAGGAAGTCCCAGAATGTCTGAGGCACGTTTGGGGGTAGAAGGGGATTGGTTCGGGAGAAGCGGCTTCTGCTGAGGCTGGGTCCGATGCCGACCGATGGATAGAGAGAGGATTTGGCGATCAGAACCATCTGATGAGCTTGCTCATAGGCATCGGCGGCAGCCACGAGGTTGAGGTTGGAGGAGGCGCAGCGCAGCTCCAGCCGATTGAGTTGTTGGTCGCCATAGATGCTCCACCAACTGCCGCGATTGAACGCATCGGAAGGCTTGGCGTGCTTCCAGTCACCGTTGCGGCCGTTCTGGCTGTAGGCCGGCGGCGCAGGCGCGGAGGGACGCTGGTACTTTGGCCCTACCGAGCACCCGGCGGCGCACAAAAGCAGCGCCAGCGCAGCCCAGGCGAAGCTCTGTTTCGCTCTCATCGGGCCTCACCCATGCTGT
>DAHXNO010000137.1 GCA_027365345.1 Granulicella sp. | reverse complement strand
GCCGCCTGCTGCGCGATGAGCCTCTGGTCGGTATCGGCGAGTTGTTTCAGACCCGCCAGACCCTGCCCCATGGCCACGTCGAAGCGGTCCTGATGTGCATGCGCCGCCTTGGCCTGGATGCGTTGCTGGCTGCCAGGCGCTACCGGCAACGGGACCTGGTCCTTGCCATGATCGCGCAGCGACTGGTGAACCCATGTTCGAAGCTGGCAACCGTGCGCGACTGGCGCACGACGACCTTGTCGGAAGAGCTGTTGGTGGAAGACGCCAGTGAGGACGAACTCTATCAGGCCATGGACTGGCTGCTGGAGCGCAAGCCGCGCATCGAGAAGAAACTGGCTGAGCGTCATCTGCAAGAGTGCAGCCTGGTGCTCTATGACGTCAGCAGCAGCTATTACGAGGGACATCACTGTCCACTGGCCCGCTACGGGCATGACCGTGACGGCAAGAAGGGGAGCCTGGAGCTGCTGGTGCGTCCCATCCGCCACCGCATCGAAGATCGCGTCAAGGCCCACATCTTCCTTTGTATGCTGGCTTATTACGTCCAGTGGCATATGCTTCGCGTCTGGGCGCCGATCTTGTTTGCCGATGAAGAACTCCCCGTTCAACGACTGGTGCGGGATCCGGTTCTGCAACCTACCATCTCGGACTCTGCCAAGGAAAAGAAGGCGGCCAGGCAAACCCCCGACGGGCTTGCTGTGCACAGCTTTTCTTCGCTCATGTCAGAGCTGGCCGGTCGCGCTCGCGTTACTCTCGGGCTGCCCAATGATCCTTCCGGAAGTACTGTCGTTAGACAAGTGCCTGAACCCAACCCCATTCAGGCAAAGGCATACCAGTTGCTCGCTGATTTCCCAGTAACTGGAAACTGAATTTCGGCCTATCTTCCTATGAATCAGAAGAATACTGCTCGAAAGGCGTAGGAACTTCGGACTAACCAGCGGGCCAGCTATGCGCGTGTGATCGAGCACGCCACCTTGGCGGGGGGGTATCCCAGCGCGATTCTGCAGAGATTGCGGCTGTTTCGACGAGATCCGCACCGCAAGGCATCTCAAGCGCGCTTGAGATGCTCCGGAAGTTTGTTCAGGCGCTTGGCGAAGTGCAGAAACGTCAGGGCACAAGGGGAGTAGGCTCCAGGGTCTGGATGGGTGAACTGGCCGCTCACTGGATCGAACTGCTGATCGAAGGATCCGGCGCGCAGGATCGCATTGCACCACGCACGCATGAGTTCGTTGTATTCGGCCTCTTTGCCGTAGTGATCCATCCAACGCAGCGTTCGCAGCGCCGTCAACGCCTGGGAGGCTCCTCCCCAGGAGTTCCGCGGGATCGGGCGAACAAACCTGGGGTCATCCAATGCGATGCTGGGGAACGGATAGGCGCTCCAATAGGCGCTTGGGTTATGCAGTTGCGTCCTCCAGAGCCGCTGAAACATGGCATCCTCGCGGCGATTCTCTCTGCGAAGGACGTGCTCGCCCAGCACTCGGAGGTTGGCGACGCTCCTGACGCGGACAAAGCTGCCCGCCGGGTCAACGTCATAAAAGCTGGCGTCTTCTTCACACCATAGCCTGTCAATAATCAATTGCCGGATGTGCTCCGCCTTGTCTGTCCACTGTTGGGCGTCAGCCTTCTTGCCCAGGGCGGACGCCATAGCGCTCAGGGCGACCCTCGCGCCGAAGGTTGTGGCGGACAAATCCGGACAGAGCCGGGGGACGGACTTGTCTGGAGGACATTTTTTGGCATCATTGTCCGGGCACGCATTGGCAACGCCGGCCCAGCGTGGGCTTCGATCCTGACCGGTATCGTAGGTACAGAACGCCTCCACCAGCCCCGTTCCACGGGTATTACGGTATCGGCAAAGCCAATTGTCCCATCTGGCTGCCGCTTGATAGGCCTCTTCGAGGAAGCGCTGTTGCTGGTTTATCTTCGAGAGTTCCCATGCGGTCGCGGCAATCGGCACAACCATCTGGATGGACTCCCATCCCACCTCATTCGCCTTAATGTTTGCAGGGAGTTGCCCGTCCTGGCGCTGTAAGGCAAAGAAGGCACTGTGGGTGTTCTCCGCTACCTGGACAGGCGGCACGGAACCGTCCCGCGGCGTCACATAGGCTCTCAATTGGGCATAGGCAAGGCTCTCATGTGGGCCGCACTCCATCCATGTCCCCCGATAGGAAGAGCCCTCCCACAGAACCGGCTGGGCATATGCGCTCACCGGCTGGATGTTGTTCCGCAGTGTCTCCAGTGCGGCCTCCGCGGCGGTTGTCCAATCCGCAAATCCGGCAGACTCTTGCGCGCGCAAAAGTGGCGCTCCCAGCAGCGCTGCCGATCCATATAGAAAACTCCGACGTTGCATCGGCTTGTTCTCCTTCAACCACTCCTGGTTGTCGCCATGGTCCCAAACGCAGAGGTCTTTCGCTCCGAGAGCGTACCGCAGTGGCGGCGATTCCCATGGAAAGAGTAGCAGCAATCCCATTTCTTCTGCCGTTGCAGGCGCAATTCTTCGGCTAGGTACCACCTGCGCCGCGCCTGCGCAAAGTTGTGTTGCGAAGAGGACGAGGATTCGAGCTGAACGAGTTGCTGCTCGGGCGTTCCCCGGTTCAGTCCACGGAGCGGTAGCTGGACTTCGAGCAAGAAACTCTGTCGCTGTGCGCGATAACCTGGGACTGTCAGGAGGAGACGAGAGCAGGCGGAACAGGAAGCGAGAGAAGTTCAAGCGCAGGGGGCAGGGAGGGATGGAGCGGATAGGGGAAGGTTCCCATATTCGCTCCGTCGCTGCTCAGACCCTGAGAGCCTGTGGGCAGATCCTAGACTCGGTCCTTCTCTCGATTCCTGGCGCGATGAAGTTGTTCCAGCGAGAACACAAGTCTCTGCAGGATGCTGGTTTTCCCCGCGGGTAATGGCTCAAAACGGCAGCCATACAGGTAAGTAGAAACACCATGGACTACAGTCTTTTTATGTGACAAGACCATCAAGGAGACGCCGTCCAGTCTCCCCAGTTCACGAAAATCCAGCACCGCATCCCGCAGCACGGAGCCGACTGGAAGTTGCTCAGGCGTCATGCTTGTGGATTCCAGCCCCGCGCCGCCAAGGGAGAGATCTTTCAACTTCAGAGAGACGGTTGTGGAGTCTTTGAGGCGGGCAGAACATCCATAGCGCTGGAGGTCCCTGGTGCGGAAGTACTCGCGCCTCTGGAGATACTGCATCGTGACAGGCAAGGGTGACAGGAAGGCAGGCGCTCCCTTGAAATCCACCGCGACCGGCGCCGTCGCCGTGAACCTGAGCGGGACGCCGGCCCGGGTGGTGCTGAAATGGAGTCGCGACGCCGAGAGGACAGCTTGGGTTTCCTGAAGATCGCGTCCTGAATCATAAACAAAGTTGCGTAGATCTGCGTCCACAGTCAAGATCGTGGTCAATATCCTTCTGCCATCCGGCAGCATCATCACCACCAACTGTCGTCCCTGCTGCACAGACCGCAACATGCGCAAAACATCATCGGGTTCTGTTACTTGATAGGATTCGGCTGCTTCCTGCCTACGGACCAGTTCGCTCTCTTCCTCCGCGCTCTCTTCTGGTTTGGCTTGATCCACTTCCGGCGCGGAACTCTGCAACGGTTGGTTGATGGAACTCTCAGCCGAGGAACAGCCGACGCTGGATCCATCCTTCACGCTGGTCTGTGACGGCGTCGGCGCACCTGAGGGGCTTTTGGCGAGCGGAGGCGTATCCGTGCCAGGAGCCGCGTTCTCCTGCTCACCCATTTTGCGATCCGGAGCTAGTTCACAACAGTTTCGTCCAGCAGCCTTGGCCGCGTAGAGGGCCCGGTCAGCCTCTTCCAGCAAACTCTCCACACTGCTGCTCTTGCTGTTCCGGCTGTCTGCAATGGCAACGCCGAAGCTTGCAGTCACGGTCTGGCGCACCATTCCAAAGTCGAAGGTTGTATCCGCCACCAATCTACGAAGCCGGTTCGCCAACTGCAACAACTGTCCCGGCTGGGTGCTGCAAATAAGGATAAGGAACTCCTCGCCCCCGTACCGGCCAAAGAAATCCATTGGCCGCAGTTCGCCTTTCAGGCGGCGGGTAAACTCGCACAGCACTCTGTCGCCCGCAGCATGCCCATAGCTATCGTTGATGGCTTTGAAGTGATCGATATCGGCCATGATCACACCGAGCGGCGTGCCGAAGATCTTCACGGCATGCAACTGCTGGTCGAATGCCTCCATCATGGCGCGTCGGTTCAGCAAACCGGTCAAGGGATCGCAATTGCTTTGGATCTTGAGCTGTTCGGCCTGTCGAAGGAGGAAGTGATTCTCTTCCACCAGATCGTCAAAGAGTCTGCTTCTGTGAATGACCGCCGCTACCGTATCGGCGATCTGGCGGAAGGCTGCCTGATGTACATAGTTGTACGTGTTGGTCTCGCGACTGGTGAAAAACAGCATCCCGAGCGGACGGCCCTTGATGAACAGAGGACAGGTAAGGCTGGATCGTCCCCCCTCCAGGACCATCCGCCGCGTAGAGTCGGAGTTGGGATGAGCCGCGAGATAGGCGGGCAGATCGTTCAGGATACGCGGCTCGCCGCTGCGAAACACCTCTTCAAGGCTGCTTCCCTGCAACCCCTGGGTATAGCCCTTGCCAAGCTGGATGGGGCCAAGAGTGGTGCGGGCCCAATGGGCCGTGAGCTGTGTTCCTCCATTGCTGAGAAAGGCGCAGCCGATGCGGTCATAAGGGATGATCCCGTAAAAGCCGTCGAATATCTGGCTCAGGACATCTTCCACTCGGAGGCCCAGTTCCGCGCCATGAACCAGCTTGAAGAGTTTTGCCAGTTCGGCTTCACGGCGGGCGATGCCGTCGGCAAGAAGGCGAAGCTCACGATTCAGCTTCGCCAACGGATCGGCAGCCTCCAACGGCGGTAGATCGGGCCTCTTGCCCACGTTGAGATCCTTGACGCAGGCAGCGTAGCTGTCAATCTTCTCCTGCAGATCTGAATGGGTTTCCTGATTCAGTAGCATGAGCTACTTCTCCATCGTGGTTATAGAAGGACTTTGAACCTTAAAGCGTGGAATGAGCAATGGGCATGCGCTCACAGGAAACAGGTCTCTGCGACCGGATCCACGTTGACAGACCGATTGGACGCATCTCCTGACGCAGGCGTGGGAGAGGCCACGTCAAGGCCCGGCTCTTGACGCCCGCCGACTGGGTTCAAGGCGCCATCGCATCGTGTGCGGCGCCGATATTAGGAGGAGGATGACCCACGATAGGACAGCCATTGGCATCCTTCTCCGTGTGAACCCGGCTCATGTCGTAGCCACCTCTAGCTCTCTTATCGGCACTATCAGCGAAAAGTTGAAGGAGGAGAGTACGTAAAGGAGGTCATCCACGCGGAGGAGCGTGGCCATCCGATGCGGGTGATGCAGCGTTCCGCCGGTTGCCAACCCTGCGTCCGCGGGACGGCTAATGTGGGTTCATGCGTCCAGCGGCCGGTTGCAGAGAGGCGCCTGCCGCGGACAACGTGCGGAGACTCCCGATTCCTGCGCGTGATTCCACGAGTCCGACAAAGGCATGTCGCTACCTAAAGAGTCCTCAGAGTTCTGTCGATGAACTTCTTGGTCAGCAATAGAAGGCTGATCGCAGGCAACTGCGGATCGTCGAGAAACCATGCCTCCAGGCCGGTCGGTTCAATGCCCGCTCCTTTATGCAGACCAGACCTGCAGCTATGTCTTGATGGATTGGGATGAAGTCACAGAACGAGACGCACCATACTTCCGCCGCGGGCCATGCCAACCTCCACGCCAACCACCCGTCAGTGAGTGCGGAAGCTCCCGCCCGCCAACCCCAAACAGCCGGTAAGCTCTGCGACGAACAGGGAGTCTCCGCAGGATGCAAGCCAACACCCGAGTTGCCAACCATGGAGCCAGGCATGAAGGACAAAACATTGCGTTGGAGCGACGATTTCAGCGTGGGGATCCATGCGATCGACGAGCAACACAAGCGCCTTCTCTCCATCTTCAACAGCCTCTCCGCCGCCGGTGCGGGAGACACGGAGGCAGCGTCGCGGATCCATGCGTCGCTGCAGGAGTTTGAGAATTACACCCGTTACCACTTCCATTCGGAAGACAAGCTGATGAACGCCTGGCCGATCGATGCGACCCGTCGCGCCAAACATCAGCAGGCTCACCGACGGTTTGAAACTTTTCTGGCCCGCGCCACAGGGCTGGCCAAGACGCATCCTACGGAGGTAGCGCATCATCTGGCAGCTTTTCTGGCCCAATGGATTCTGAATCACATGCTGGGCGTGGATGCGAGCATGGCCAGAGAGATCGCGGCGCTTCAAGCGGGTGCCGTGTATCGCGAGCAAACTTCAGATGAACCCGGGTCGCGCGACCGGTTGATCGATTCGATCGACTCACTGAATGAAAGCCTGGTGGAGCGCACCCTGGAGCTGCTGGAATCGTCGGCGAAGAATGAGGCGTTCCTGAAACATGCCAGCGACGGCGTCCATATCCTGGATGAAGATGGGTATCTGCTGGAGAGCAGCGACCAGTTCTGCGCGATGCTCGGCTACACCTGCGAGGAGATGAAGGGAATGCACGTGTCCCAGTGGGATACGTTGCACAGTGTTGAAGAGGTTCGGAAGTACATCGCGCAGCAACTGGCCGCACGCGAACCGATACGCTTTGAGACCCGTCATCGCCGTAAGGACGGGGCCCTGCTCGACGTTGAAATTAACGGAAGTCCCATTCTGATTCAGGGCAAGTGGGTGCTGTTTGACTCCGCCCGCGACATTACCCAGCGCAAGGCCATGGAAGCTGCCTTGCAGCAGAGTCTGGAGCACCAACAACACTTGACCACAGCCAACGCCCTGCTGGGTGAGGTCAATCAGGCCATCGCCCGAGCGGAAGACGAACAAGCTCTACTCCAGCAGATCTGCACTCTTACGCAACGGTACGCCAGGATTGGTCTGGCCTGGGTTGGCAGGCCCGATGGCGAGGGTAACTTTCAAGTTCTGGCAGCGGCCGGAGAGACTGGCTATCTGGATGGCATCGAGATCTCACCACGGGAGGATCGACCGCAAGGGTTAGGCCCGGCAGGAAGAGCCTGGCGGGAGCAGAGGGCGATCTATACGGTCGACTTCTGCGACGACTCGACCGTGCTTTTGTGGCGAGAGCGAGCAGCGAAGTTTGGCTTCACCTCGGCCACCAGTCTCTCCATCTACCGCGGAGGAGATCTCTGGGGAGTGTTCACCGCCTTCCACAAGGAAAGAGTCGGTAGCCTGGACCCCGATATTCAGCGCATTCTGAAGGCGATGGCCCAGGACGTAGGTTTCGGCCTGGATCGCATCGATCTGGCCAGACATGAGCGTGCCGCCAACGCCTTCAATGAGGTGCTGCTGAACAGCCTTACTTGCGGCATTAATGTGGTTCGACTACCCGACCGGATCATTGAACGCACCAACCAGAGAACTCTGGAGATCTTCGGCGCCACCGAGGAAGATCTGCTGGGCCAGTCTGCAATGAAGCTCTATAGGGACAAGGAGGGATTCCAGAGAGTAGGGGATTTTGCTCATCAAATCATGGCGCAAGGCTCTGGTTTGTTGCTGGATGTTCCCTTCCAGCGCATGGATGGAACTCCCATCTTTGTGGATCTCTCCGGCCAGAAACTGCCGTCGATGGCCGGGCAGCCGGAGCGGATTGTATGGACCTTTGTGGATGTGACGCGGCGCCATCAACTGATGGACGAGTTGTCC
The DNA here is from genome assembly GCA_027365345.1 of Granulicella sp. Lineage (GTDB taxonomy): Bacteria > Acidobacteriota > Terriglobia > Terriglobales > Acidobacteriaceae > Granulicella. Next base: position 4,247 of record DAHXNO010000137.1, on the reverse strand, counting down.
CGGCAGTCGCTCTCTGACCGGCTGACATCCCTTCCCAATCGCCGCGCGCTGGATATGGAACTGGAACGTGCGGCCTCCCGCTCCTACCGCAACAAGAAGCCGCTGGCTGTGTGCATGATGGATCTGGACAACTTCAAGCCCATCAATGACACCTATGGCCATGCGGCCGGGGACCGCGTGCTTCAGGTGGTAGCCAAGCGCCTGCTGGCCACCCTGCGGAAGACCGACTTTGTCGCCCGGCTGGGCGGGGACGAGTTTGTGCTGCTGCTGGAGGGGTTCGGAAATCTGGATCTGCTGGCCACCATCCTTCGTCATCTGGAAGAAGCAGTGTGCCGGCCCATTGAACTGGAGAAGGGACAGTCGGTGAGCGTCGGCATGAGCGTGGGAGTGTGTTCCTGCTCTGCCACTCTGGGAGAGCGGCCTGACATGCTGCTACGCAACGCCGATCAGGCACTCTATGAGGCCAAGGCGCACAAAGAAGATCGCAGCCGCTTCTGGGCCCGCTATGGTGAGCCGGTTCCGCGCCAGAGGAATCGCTATCAGCGGCTTCTCTGGTCAAGCGGCCTGACGGTGTTTTACCAGCCCATCTTCGACATCCCATCAAGCAGAATCGTTGGCATAGAAGCGCTGGCTCGCATGAAGGAGGGTGACAAGCCAATCGTATCCGCGGCAGAGCTTCTTCCCCACCTGAACGAAGCAGATCTCTTTGAGCTTACGCGGCAGGTTTTACTGCAATCCATGGAGGATCTGCGGATCCTGGATACCGCTTCCGAGAATGCCTTCCCGCTTTGGGTATCGGTGAATCTGGCGCCCTCCTCGCTGAACCAGGGCTGCGTCGATCGCCTTCGCGATACCCTGACCGGGAGTTCGATCGACCTGCACAGAATCACCTTTGAACTTCTGGAGGGTGGGGAGTCTTTGAACACAAAGGAGGCCGCACACTGGGTGCAGGAGCTACGCTCGCTCGGCGTGCGTATCGCTCTGGATGATGTTGGCAGCGCCTATTCTTCTCTTAAACGGATCAGAAGCCTTCCCATCGATGTCATCAAGCTGGATCAGGGGTACGTCCGGGCCCTTGCGAAGAAGCCGGAAAACATGCAGTTTATTACGACCATCCAGCAGCTTGCCGAAGACTTCGGTGTGGAGCTGGTGGTGGAGGGCGCCGAGTCCCAGGACGTATTGGATGCCCTGATGGCGCTGCACGTCACTCTGGTGCAGGGTTATGTCATCGCCCGACCCATGCCCTTGGAAGCTCTGCGGGAGTTCCTCAAACATCCGCCTGTCTACCATCACCACCCCCCTGAAAGTCTTCTTGGGGTCTATGCCGACATGATCTCCCGGCACAGCGCAGTGAGACGAACGATCCGCGTGAATCCCCGGCTGGTGAGTTATGCTGGCCTCGACGACGTAAACCTGTGTCCCGCCACAGAGCATTTACGTCGATTGGGCTATCCAGAGGGAAGCGCACTGCAAAGCCTGCACAGAAGGTATCACCACTTGCTCGCCTGCGGCTACGCGCGCTCCATGGCCACGCAGGCAGACAATGACTTGCGAGAAGCTGGAGAAGCGCACCATCATCTGCTGGCAGCAACCCTGGCCGAGTACCGCCAGGTGCTTGGAGCATGGAAGCGCCAGACAACCACTGTCCGCACGCACCAAGCCGCGGCTGCCGACACTTCGCCTGCGGTTGTGCAGACCTCTGCGTAGTGTAGGATCGCAATCTGGCTCAAGTGGTTGGGTGCGATTTGACGGAAATGGGTGGAAGGTTGAGAGGAGCGTTGAGAAGAGCGTCGCGCGGTTGCAGACGCCAAAGGCGTCTCTGCAATCCTCGGTGGCTGAGCGAAGGCCGGCTCTACGCGGTCCGTTCAAGACCGCTCACTACGGGCAAGCTCAGTCCATCCGTGTCGATCAGAGCATCTTGCCTGAGGAAGATACGCTGGGCCACCCGTCAGGTTACCCGCTGCTCTGACCCACCCGTGCTATGGGTAACTCACTCCTGACGGTCTCATCGCCGTGGGTAGGGGGCGCAGGTTGCCGCCTTAGCCCATCCTCTCCATGGCATGTACGAACAACTGGATGCGCGATTTCTCTTCGTCGGACATCCCCGGGTAGTAGAAATCCAGGAGATGGCTGCGCGCGGCTCGTGCAGCCCCCTTGGCATCGCCCCGCTTGATGGCGTCCACGATAGCGCCATGGTGCTTCAGCGTCTCTTCCCTGCGTTGGGAGAGAGACGCCTTCAGGGTGCTTTCAATCAGCGTGCGGATGGGCTGATCCAGAGCTTTGCACACCAGAAGGAACAGCCGGTTGCCGCCCGCCACGATCACCGCCTCATGAAAGCTCACGTCCAATTCGGCGAAGCGGCCAGGATCGGTCGTCTCGCGCATCTGGTTGAGGATCTCGCCTAGCTTGGCGTGGTGGCGCTTGGGCTGCATGCTGGCGCGGGCCGCGGAGGATGCATCCAGCACCATGCGCAGCTCGAGCAACTCCAGCGCGGAGGCGCAGCCGGCGTCCAGCAGGCTGTTGAGAACACGCGTGATGCCCACGGCGGGAGCGCCCAGCACCTTGGGGCCTGCCGGATCGCCGGCGCGCACGGAGATCAATCCCATGCTCTCAGCCACGCGCAACGCCTCCCGCACCGTTGGGCGGCTGACCTGAAACTCCGTCATCATCTCCCGCTCGGAGGGCAGATGTGCCCCCGCCGCCAGCTTTCCGCTCAGGATCAGCTCCTGCAACTGTTTCACGATGCACTCATGGGCTCGGGTGGAGCGCACCTGGACAAAGGGCGAGAGCGCAGATTCGACCATAGAGGCAGGGTAACACAAAGTATGCCTAGTCCACTGGTAAGGCCAGTTATGATATCTTCCATCTAGAGGCGTTTCGGGATGGAAGGCCGCGCTGCAGCGCTGATCCGCCCGCCGAGCGACTTCGGAATGAGGAGACGTTATGCCAGCCGCCGTATTAAAGAAAGAAGCCCTCCGGGTTGGATTTCTTGGTCTTGGCCTGATGGGCAGCCGCCTTGCGCAGCGCCTGCACCGGTCGGGATGGAGCGTGCAGGCATGGAATCGCAGCGCTGAGCCGAGACAAAAGGCGAGCCAGGACGGCATTGCCATCGCAGAGTCAGCCACGGGACTGATGGCCGGCTCCGACGCGGTGCTCTCTTGTCTGGCCGACGATGCGGCGGTTCGCTCGGTGTATCTGGGCAACCAGAGCATCCTGCAGGCCGCAAAGCCGGGAACCATTCTTGTGGAGATGAGTACGATCTCCCCCGAACTGTCTCAGCAGATCCATCGCCAGGCCGCCGAACGGGGAGTTTTTATGCTGGATGCCCCCATCGCCGGCTCAACCCCGGCGGTGGAAGCCGGAACCATCACGCTTCTGGTGGGCGGCGATCGGGACATCTTTAATCAATGCACGCCTCTGTTTGAGTCCATCGCCAAACAATGGTTTCTGATAGGCCCGGCAGGCTCCGGCATTCGCATGAAGCTGGTAGTCAACCTGCTTCTGGGCGTTGAGATGCTGGCTATCGCGGAGTCCATTTCGCTTGGTCAGCGTCTGGGAATCGAACGAGAGGTGCTTCTGGATGTCCTGCCCAAAACCGCCGTAGCTCCGCCCGCCTTTCTGGGGAAGTTCGGGAAGATCAAGAACAGCGATTACTCTCCGGAGTTTCCGCTCCGGCTGATGAGCAAGGATCTGAATCTGGTTCTGGCTGCTGCTACCTCCACGGCCACGGAGTCGTCGGTAATGAGCGCAGCACAGAAGATCTTTGCCTCAGCTACCAAGACCAACGGCGATCTGGATCTGTGCGCAATTGCGCCGTTTGTGGAAGGCTGGAATACGCCGGGCGGGAACCTTACGCCCTGAGCGCGTTGCTTGAGTGTTGCCGCGCTTTGCATGGCCCAGTGATCGCTGCCGGTCACGAATCGAGACAAGAAGAGTCTGCGACGATCGAAGTCGTTCGCCGTGCTCAAGCAATGACGAGTTCAAGGCTGACAGTCTCAAGGCTCGCGGGAACAAGGTTCGGCATTGAGGCTGACGACTTTGTGGCGAGTGGGAGGAATGCAAGTCGGCGCTTTGGAGAGAATTTTACCGCCGGAGGTTCGGCAGGCGGATGCGATATCTCTTCCACTGGCAGGCGGAGGGAAAGGTGAGAGGAATGCTTGGATTCGCGATTCTGGTGGGGTTTCAGGTGGTTGGCACAGGGCTCCATAGGCTGGGCGTGCCCCTGCCTGGGAGCGTTCTGGGGCTGG
>DAHXNO010000126.1 GCA_027365345.1 Granulicella sp. | reverse complement strand
TCAGCCCGAGCGCTATCTGCTCATCGACGGTTACCGGCGGGTCAGGGCGCTGGAGCAGCTGGGCCGCGACACGGTCGAAGCGGTGGTCTGGTCGCTGAGCGAGGCCGAGGCGCTGTTCCTGGATCGTTCGATGCGCGCCGGCGAGCAGGCCACGGCCCTGGAAGAGGGCTGGTTGCTGGCGGAGATGTCGGAGCGCTTCGGCTACGACCAGGAGGAGTTAGCGCGGCGCTTCGATCTCAGCACGAGTTGGGTGTCGCGGCGGATGGGCCTGGTCGAGTTGCTGCCCGCGGCGGTGCAGCAGCAGGTGCGCGACGGCGCCATCGCGGCGCAGGTGGCGATGAGGTTCCTGGTGCCGGCGGCGCGCATGAACACGGAAGAGTGTAGCCGCATGGCGGAGGGTTTTGCGCGGCATCGGTTACGCAGCCGCGAAGCGGGCCAGTTGTATGCGGCCTGGCGCGGCGCCACGCCGGCCGTGCGCGAACGTCTGCTGGCCGAGCCGCAGTTGTTCCTGAAGACGCAGCGGCAGCGCGAGAAGAGTCCGGCCGCGCCGGCGATGGTGGAGTTGTCGCGCGATCTGGACGTGGTGATTGCGATGATGCGGCGCGCCAATCGCCGTCTGCGGGACGCCACGGTGGAACTGGATCTTCCGCAATGCGCTCAAACGCAGGCCCAGATCCGTCTTGCGCTCGAAGAGTTGAATCGGCTGGCGATCAAGCTCCCACAACCAACCGCGCTTGCCGATCTGCACGAGAACCTCGAGGGAGCTACGAACCTATCTCATCAAGGAGGGGGAGATGCTGAGTCAGAGTCAACGCGCTGCGATCCTGGAGATGCACGCGCAAAAACAGAGCAGCCGCGTGATTGCGCGGATGTTGAAGGTGAGCCGCTGGTCGGTGCGCGAGGTGTTGCGGCTGGGCACGACGGAGGTTCCTGCGCTGGAGCGCGCGGAGATCTGCGAGCCTTACCGGCAGCAGATCCTGGAACTGTTGCCCAGGTGCAAAGGGAATCTGGTACGAGTGCTGGAGGAGCTGACGGCCAGTGGAGTGACGCTATCGTACTCGGCGTTGACGGCCTTCTGTCGCCGTCATGGGATCGGACAGACGCCGAAGGTGGCAGCGGGGCAGTATGTGTTCCCTCCGGGAAGCGAACTTCAGCACGACACTTCTCCGCACAAGGTGGAAGTAGCGGGCAAGTTCTACAAGGCGCAGACCGCATCGGCGGTTCTCTGTTACTCGCGCATGCTGTTCTTCCAGATCTATCCCACCTTCACGCGCTTCGACTGCAAGGTCTTCCTGACCGAAGCACTGCGGTATTTAGGCGGATCACCCCGGCGCGTGGAGATCGACAACACGCACGTTGTGGTCTTACGCGGCACCGGTCGCGCGATGGTGCCGGTGCCGGAGATGGCGGCTTTTGCAGAACGATACGGCTTCCAGTTCGCGGCGCATGAACTGGGCGACGCCAACCGGTCGGCTCATGTCGAGCGGCAGTTCGATCATATCGAGAACAACTTCCTGGCCGGCCGTTCGTTCGCCAGTTGGCCGGAGATGAACCAGCAGGCGCGTGAGTGGTGCGATCACGTCAACGCCACGCACAAGCGGCATCTTCGTGCTGCGCCGCGGGAGTTATTCGCGATGGAGCAGCAACATCTTCAGCCCTTGCCCGTGTGGGTTCCCGAGGTCTATCGACTGCATGAACGCATGGTGGATGTGGAAGGCTACGTCACGGTGAACACCAATCGATACTCTGTTCCCGTAGCATGGATCGGCCGCCGGGTTGAGGTGCGCGAGGCGTGCGGCAAGATCGACATCCAACTCGATGCCCGTCACCTGGTCACGCATCAGCGTGTGGCCGAGGCGGAGCGCCGGCATGTCATGCTGGCCGAACACCGGCCGCCGCGCGGCGTCAAGCGTCCCGATCCTCATCCCGAGGAAGCGCTCATCCTCAAGGCCGTGCCGGAGATCGCCAACTATGTCGCGGAGCTGAAGAAGAACAGCCGCAAGCTGACGGTACTTGCCCTGCGCCAACTGCTGCGCATGGTGCGCGAGTATCCCCGGGCACCGCTGCTGGCCGCTGTCGCTGAAGCCGCACGCTACGGACTCTACGACCTGGACCGGGTCGAGCGCATGGTCCTGCGCCGGGTGGCGCGCGACTACTTCCTGTTGAACAACGATCCGGAGAGCGAGCCATGAAACTCAATGACGAACTGGAACAACTGCTGAAGAACCTTCACCTCAATCGCATCCTGGATATTTACGGCGAGCAGTTGAGCGCCGCCGAGAAGGAGGACGTCCCCTACTCCGAGTTCCTCACCCGCCTGCTACGGGCGCAGTGGCATCATCGTCAGGAAACCGCACTGGCGTGGAGGATCAAGCGCGCCAGCCTTCCCGAGAACTGGTCGCTGGCCAGCTTCCCCTTCGCACGCCAGCCCGGCGTCAGCCGCAAGCAGATCCACACCCTGGCCGAACTGGACTTCATCGCCAAGGCGGAGAATCTGGTGCTGGTCGGCCCGCCCGGCGTGGGCAAGACAGGACTCGCCTCAGGCCTGATGCTGAAAGCCCTGGAGAATGGATACCGTTGCCAGTTCATCCGTGCCCAGGATCTATTCGACCAGATGTATGCTTCGCTGGCCGATCGCTCCTCGCGTCAGTTGCTCAATCGCCTCGTCCGGCTCGACTGCCTTCTTGTCGACGAATTAGGGTACGTCAATCTAAGGCCCGAGCAATCCAACATCTTCTTCAAGCTGATGGAGGAGCGCTATCACCGCCACTCCACGATCATCACCACAAATTTAAGTTATGACGAATGGGGCAACTTCCTCGGCAACCCCACCATGGTCGATGC
>DAHXNO010000118.1 GCA_027365345.1 Granulicella sp. | reverse complement strand
CACATAAACGATGGCCGAAAAGACCTGCCGTGCGGGCATGGGCTTGCGTCCCGCTCCCGGCTTGCGTTGATACTGCCGCCCCGGCTCCCGTTTGACCACCGGGAGCAAGGGCTCGACCTTGGACCACAAGGCATCCGATACAGTCCACGACTTGATCTGCGCCATCCTGAGCCGTATCTTCGCCCAACTACGCCCTCCGCCCACAAGATAATCGACGGCAGGAATCAAACCAATCACTATTTACGGATAGGTTCTTAGGCGAAATCGCGTCCAACGCTATAGCGCTGCTGTGAGCGACACGGACTTCCGCCCACAGGAGCAGCACGGAGCCCATGAAGGACCCTTCGACTTCCAACGAGCTAGCCGAGCAGCAGCAGATTCCAGATGCGCTGTCGCTGGAGATCCGGCGACTGGCCCATGACCTCTCCAACGCGCTGGAGATCATTGTGCAAACCAGTTATTTACTCAATATGGCCGATTTAAAGGAACCTGCGAGCGATTGGCTGCACATGCTGGACTCCGGAGTGACCAAGGCGCTGGAACTCAACCAGGAGTTACGCGAGTACATCAAGCAGCACACGCGGCGTTGAGCTTGGCGGCCGGGAACGAGTTCTCCGGCAGGTTTGCTGTTGCCGGAGCCGGGCTCCGTGGGATCCGGCTCTGCGGGGTCCGGCATCCTGGCATCCAAGGGCGATTTCCGGGGGCGATTTCCGGGCTTTCCGGCAGCCCCGGCAGGCTTGCCCGATGGGGTGGGAGGAAGACGCGGAGGAGACGGCCTGATTGGTTTCCGGCCACAGGAAGGTGAGCGCGATTCGCCCTCTGCCGCGATTCGGGTTGTGCCGCTATTCGTCCCCCCCCCGCCGCTATTCGTCCTGTGCAATGGCGGTCACGATCTTGTCGATCATGGCGCGGTCCTCGGCTCCGGCGGGCGCCTCCTCATCGACAAAGATGGAGAAGATCACGGTACGGCCGCTGGCCGTATCGAGAAACCCGGAGAGTGCGCGCGATTCGCCCAGGGTGCCAGTTTTTGCGAAGAGATGCCCTTTGACGGGCGGGTCTGGGAAACGCTCACGGAGCGTGCCATCCTCGCCCGCATCGGGGAGGGACGCCTTCCACTGCGGGAACCAAGGCTGGCGGGCCACATAGGAGAGGAACGTCACGGTGGCGCTGGGAGTAACGAGGTCGTGGGCGCTGAGTCCGGAGCCATCGAAGAAGAAGAACTCGCGCGGATCGAGGCCCGCGTGCAGCAGGTTGGCGCGGATGAGCCGCGCTCCATCCGCGATGGAGCCGCTGGCACAGGGCCCGAGCAGCCCCAGATTGTGCAGAAACAGCTCCGCGTGCAGATTCTGGCTGACCTTGTTGGTGAGCACCAGATCCTCCACCAGCGGAGCCGAGGTATGAGAGGCGAGGAGCTGTCCGTCATGGACCGAGGCCGGTGCAGAGGCGCAGGCGCAGGTGGATGAGCCGCCAAGGTCCGCGGCGGTCTGGAGTCCGGTGGGAGGAGCGGCGACGATGTGGTTGTCGCAGGCGTCGGGGGTGAGCCACCGGTCAAGATACGGATTGGCGTCGGTGGAGAAGCGGTGACGAGCGCGAGCACGGCCGGCGACCACAATGCCGCGCTGCCGCAGCATGGCGTCGAACGCCATGGCGGCGTAGTCGGCTGGATCTGCAATCGCAATCTCTTCGACGTCCGGTGGCGAGCCGGCTTGCATGGAGCCAAAGACACGAAGGAGATGAGAGCCGGGCAGCCGCTCCACCTGCACACCCTCCGCGGGAGCGCCGGCAGGAACGGTGGAGACCTGGGCTGCGACCGTGTAGTAGGGCACATTCTGTTCCAGTTGCACCGCGGCGGCATTGGCCTCTGTTGCGCCTGTGGCCGATAGCGTCTTGAGTGGAGTGACGATCAGCTTGAGCTGATTGTTGTTGATGGTGAGCGCACTGACCGGAGCGCCATAGCCCCAGATCTGATCATCCTGCGCCCAGGACTCCGCGTAGGGCTGGTAGGGATAGAGCGTGTCGTCGCCGACGATGTCGCCGGTGATCCGCTTGACGCCCTTGGCGACAAGCTGATCGGCGAGTGAGGCCAGATCCGCAAGCGGTGGAGGCGACGGAGATAGATGCGGGGAGCGAGCGGCGCCGGATGCGGGCGAGCGATAGGGCAGGTCATCGGCGGCAAAGTTCGCATCGCCGCCGCCGACCAGATCCAGGTCGCCGGTGACGGTTCCGGTGGTTGGATCGAAGTGCGCAAAGACTTGGGTGGCGAAGGTCTTCTGCGGACCCAGAAGAGCCATGGCGGTGGCGGTGGTGAAGATCTTGTTGTTGGAGGCGGGGCGGAAGAGCTTGCCTTGATTGTGCCCGTAGATGGGCACACCTTGGAGCGTGGCGACCGCGATGCCCCAGTGAGAGCGCGCAGCGGAGGGGTCAGCCAGCAGCGCCTGGATCGGTTCTGTGAGTGGCTGGCCTGTCGGCGGCTGGACGGCGGCGGGTTCAGCAGGGCTTTGGGCCGCGCTTTGGGCAAAGACGGTGGGCGGGATGGGCGCGGCTACCAACAGCAACAAAGTCAGTGCAAATTGTGCAGGGGTTTGCATGGCGAGAATGTACAGAAAATGGTGCAGTTTGTACAGGCGGCTGCGCTGCAACCCCTCTGTGGCTGCACTGCGAAAGAGGCACGCGGCGCTCGCTTCCGAGGGCATGACGCGCTTCCGGTGGGTGGGTGCGGAGGTTCGATGGGAGGCAGCGTCTGCTGGGCGGAGGGTGCCGTTGCCGGCCCGCTTTGCAGAACCCCGGCGCAAGCAGGATTGCACTAGACTGGACGCGAGCGAATCCAATGCACCCCAGCCATTACAGGCCGCAGTTCTTATGGAAGCTACGTACGCGCGAAGTTGCGCTTGGGCAACGGACGCTGCTGATGGCCATCATCAACGTGACGCCGGACAGCTTCTCCGGGGATGGGCTGCTGCGCGGCCAGGGCGGGCTGGATCCGGATGAGTCGCTGCGCTGGGTTCCGGAGGCGGGCATCCGGAAGCTAGCTGTGGCCGCCGCAGTGGATGCGGTGGACGCTGGAGCGGACATTGTGGATCTGGGTGCGGAGTCCACGCGACCGGACGCGACGCCGATCAGCAGCGAGGAGGAACAGCAGCGGCTGCTTCCGGTGCTGGAGGAACTGGTGCGGCAGCGGCCTGAAGCCGTGGTCTCAGTGGATTCGTACCATGCGGCGACCGCGCGAGAGGCGGTGCGATACGGCGCGGAGATTATCAACGACGTCTCTGGGCTGCAGTGGGATCCAATGATGGAGAGGGTTGCGGCGCAGAGCGGCTGCGGCGTGGTGTTGATGCATAGCCGCGGCCGGCCCGCAGAGTGGGGATCGCTGCCCGGGATGGAGAGCGAGGAGGTGGTTCCGCTGGTCTTCGCCGGGCTGTGCGAGCAGCTTGCGCAGGCCGAAGCAGCCGGGATCCGCACGGATTGCATCGTGGCCGACCCGGGCCTGGGCTTTGGCAAACGGGGACGAGAGAACTTTGCTCTGCTGGCCGGGCTGGAACGTCTGCATGAGTTGGGTCGACCGCTTCTGGTGGGGCTCTCCCGGAAGAGGTTTTTGGGTGAGGTGGTGCGTCCGCTGCAGAGCGGCGGGCTGGAGATGGGCGAGGCCAGAAGCATCGCCACTGTGGCGGGAAATGTTGCGGCCATCCTCGCGGGTGCGCACATTCTGCGGGTGCATGACCTGCAAGCCGCCCGGGAGGCCGCGGCTGTGGCTGACGCCGTGCTGGAGCAAGCGGCGAAGAGCGGTAAGGGTGAGGTGAGAAGCGAGGCGGGGTGACTGCGGCGGCGTTTTGGCTCCGATGGAATGGTTCAGAGCGTGAGGATCTCTTTTTCTTTGGCGCGGAAGAGGTCATCCAGGCGCTTGATCTCCGCATCAGTGAGTTCCTGGATCTCAGCATTGGCGCGCTTTTCATCATCGGCGGAGATGAGCTTATCCTTGGCCGCCTTTTTCACCGCTTCATTGCCGTCGCGGCGGATGTTGCGGATGGTGGTCTTGTGTTCCTCCGCTGTGGCTGCCAGGTGCTTGACGGTCTCCTTGCGGCGCTCCTCCGTCATGGGAGGGATGGGGACGCGGATGATCTTGCCATCGTGCATGGGATTGAACCCGTGTTGACTGCTGCGGATAGCCTTGTCGATGGCCGCAACCAGTTGCGGCTCCCAGGGTTGCACCAGGATGAGGTTGGCCTCGGGGGTGGTGATCTGGGCCACTTGAGAGATTGGGGTCTCTGAACCATAGTAGTCAACCTTGATGCCGTCCAGCATGTGGACCGATGCCCGACCGGTGCGAACGCTGACCAAGTGGGCGCGAAAGTCTTCCACGGACCTGTTCATGCGCGCCTTGATGTCGTGGTATACGCCCGAAAGGCTCTCCATACTTGCCATCGCCGATGCCATGGTGTTTACGCCCTCCTGAATCTGCCGGTGAGCCCGGCGAAGCTTCCATTTTAATGCAGCCGAGCTCGGGATTCCGGGAGCCGGCTCGGGATTCCGGGAGCCAGGCTGCTGTCAGCGCCAGTCGGTCCCATGGTAATGGGAGGGGAACGGCGCGGCGACGGTTTCTCCGGCCCACCCGATCCGGGCGGCCACTCTGTTGAGACGGCTGCGCTGTGCAGCCTTGATTTTACAGCGGGATGGATTTGAGCGCCCCCAAGCGTCACCGAAGGAGATGGGAAGGGCCCGGCTCCTGCTGAGGGATCTTGGTAGGCACTCCTTTGCCACGGGCCTTCGTTGACTTTCACCCCTGGGGTCTATATTCTGATGCCATATAGACTACGTTCCGGCTGTATTCGAATCTCAAACTGTTCGTTCGATCAGCGGAACAGACCTTATCGCTTGACAGCCATGGGCCCCCAGGGTCGCGGCGGAAATCGGATCTCCCTTAATGAAGAAGACCCTTCTGCTCACTACTCTCGTACTTGGCTTGATGGTTGCGATCCCTGCGCGCGCGCAGGATGGTTGTGTGGACTCGCCCGAAAACCCCACGCTGATTCTTGCCGGCCTGGCCGGCGGAGCCTATTTCATCTCCTCGGCGCGCATGCGTATGCGGGCGCGGCGAACGAAAAAAGACAAATCCCTCTGAACCAGAACAACCGATCAGGCTAAGCTGCGTTCTGCGCGAACGCTGTGTGGGAGCGGCATGCAAGGCGCTGCGGATCGATCTAAGCCAGCTTATCCGTCTTTAGTCAGCTTATTCATCTTAAAGTTGCATCTACCCGCGTGGCTTGAGAGCATGAGGCCTATGGGTATGGCCTCCAGACAGTCCCGCGGCATGATTGCGCTGGCCACGGTTTGCGCCGCGGCGGGGCTTTTGACGATCTGGCCCACGGTGGCGTCGCTGATCGGCGTCTGGACCACCGATGACCTGAAATCCATGGGAATGGCGGTCCCGCTGGTCTGTTACCTCTTGATTTTGCGCGCCTGGCGGGAGTTGGACTGGGAGTGCGAGGGCTCCTGGTGGGGCCTTGCCTTGCTAGGGGCTACGGCGGGAATGGTGTTTTTGCGCAACCAGATGCTGCTGATCGTAACCATACGCCGGCACTGGCTGCTGGAGCTGCCACCGCTGCCGCTGGTGGCTGTTCTGTATGCCGCGGCGATGGTGTTACTGCTGGGCGGCAAACGGCTGCTGCGGGCGGCGTGGTTTCCCGTGCTGCTGATGGGGACGGTGATCCCGGTGCCGCAGAGCTTCAGCACGCTGGTGGACCTGCCGCTGCAACATGCCTCAGCCACGGTGGCGAGGGCCTGGGCGCATGCGCTGGGGCAGCCACTGACCCAGGACAAGCTGCGCCTGATGTTTACCCCGGAGTTTGGCATGTTCATTGCCCCGGGCTGCAACGGAATTCGCGGCGCGGTGACGCTTGGGTTGGCAGCCGTGGTGGTGAGCTATCTCTACCGTTTCCGCTGGTATGTATACGCTCCGGTGGTGGCAGGGGCGATGCTTCTGGGCTATCTGTTCAACTTCCTCAGGCTCTGCCTGCTGGTGGTGTATTACAAGCTGGCCCTTCCCTACCCCTGGATGCAGCAGCAGGCGAAGATTGCGGATTACGTGATCGGAGGCTGTCTGTTTCTGTGTGCCCTGACGATCTTCTTTACTGTGGCCAACAAGCTGCGCGGAGACGTGGACCTGGCGGAGACGGTCGAGCGCCCGGCGAGTGAAGGCGCGCAGGCTGACGGCAAGCCGCGGCCGGGCCAGATGCAAGAGCTTTTCCTGAGGGCTGGCGCCGTGCTGCTGATGGCGGCGATCTTTGGCGCGGATGTTCTCCACCAGCACCGGGTGGAAGCGGCATGGGAGGCGGCGCAGCCCCAGCCGGCGCTGCCTCGGCAGGTGGGCGAGTTCACCTTGCAGCGCACCTGGGACGAGACCCAGTTTGGCGTGCTGGTCTACACCTGGGGCGACTACGCTGAACCCGCCGAGGACGGTGTGCCGGGCGCGCATGTGATGCTGGGCGTGTCGCCGCAGACGGTGCATGACGCCGAGGTGTGCCACCTGGCGCGTGGGGAAGATCCCACCTGGCACGGCCAGATGGTGGCGCCCAGCGCGGGTGGTGAGGTGGAGTTGACGGTGGCCACGTACAACGACGGCGCGACCCAGGAACTGGAGGCCTCCACGGTCTGCGATCACGGCGTGTGCCGGCAGTACTCCGAGGCGACCCGGCATGTGACGCTGATCTACGCGCGGCCCCATCGCAGCCTGCCGCTGGAGGCGGATGGCACGCGCCCGATTCCGGTGATGCTGAAGGTGGAGAGCCTGGACACGATGACTCCGGTGGGGGTGATGGAGCCGAGGCTGGCGGCCACGCTGGCCAGATTTTTGAAGGACGCCAATCTACCGGCGCTGACGGAGCCTTACGCCCGGCGGTAGCGCCTGGCGAGGCTGCGGTTGGGGTAGGGCCTGGCGGTGCTGGAGCCCGGCGAGATCCCGCTCGAAGGGGTGCAGCGCTGGTTGCGCGGCGGCAGGACCAGAGTGCAGGCCGGGAAGGGCCGGCGAGGCTGATTTTGCTTGAGAAACGGGAGAGCCGGGGGGTATGCGTTTGGGTAGGCCGGTTCTGGATTTGGCCCCGGCCCCGCGGCGGCTCTGGGATTAATTGGGCCGGAGGGAAGTTTGGATTCGCATGGGCTGCCGTCAGTCGCCTATAATCAAAGCTCTCCCTTCGTGTTTCGCAGGGCTGGTATCAGCTTGAAGTGTGCAATGAGCTTTGAACGATTCAAAGAGCAGTGAGGGTGTGGTTATCTTTACCGGAATCCGAGTGAGCGCAAGCTCCGTGAAGTGTTCGTCCCAGCCTGTGCGCACGCGCTCGAGCCGATTGGGCATCCTTGGCTACGGCCAAAGTCGCTCCGGCCTGAACCGTGTCGTAGACCCTGTCCGACGCTGGAAGCTTTCCAGTCTGGGCGTTGCGATGGGCATGGCCACTCTAGCCATCCTGCAGACGCTTGCCGCGACCTCCACGGCGGGCGCGCAGGTCCAGGTTTCCCCTCCATTCTCCGCAGCCTCCGCGCCGCAAATTCTGTGCCCGATCGAGGTGATCGGTAATCGGCGCATACCGAAGGAGTCGATCGTGGCGCGGCTCTTCAGCCACGCGGGGGACGTCTACGATCCGGCGATCGTGGAGCGCGACTTCAATTCGCTATGGAATACGGGCTACTTCGACACGGTACGCATTGAAAAGGTGCAGGGGAAGGGCTGCTTGCAGTTGCTGGTGTATGTGCGCGAGAAGCCCACGATCAGCGAGATCAACTACAAGGGGCTCAGTTCCGTCTCCGCCTCTGACGTGATGGACCGGCTGAAGAAGGAACACGTTGGCCTGAACGTGGAGAGCCAGTTTGATCGGACGCGGGTGAAGCGCGCCGAGGTGGTGCTGCAGGAGATGCTGGGCGAGCACGGCCATCAGTTCGCCACAATCAAAACTGAGGTGAAAACCATCCCTCCGGCGCGCGTCGCGCTAACCTTTGTGGTCAAAGAAGGCCCCACCGTCAAGGTGGGCAAGATTGCCTTTGTGGGGAACCATGCGCTATCCCACCGTCAACTGGTGGCCGCCATGGCGAACCTGAAGCCGATTGGCATTCCACACTCGATCATCTTTGAAAATCTCTTCCCGCGCACCTACGACGCCAGCAAACTGGACGAGGATGCGGACCGGGTGCGGGAGGCTTACCGCGACAAGGGATACTTCAAGGCCATCACGGGCGAGCCACGGACCCATGTACGGAATGCGGGAGGGATTAATCCGTTCACGCTGCATCCCTCCCACGGCAAGCGCGTCGATATTGTGATTCCGATTGAAGAGGGTGAGCGCTACCGCCTGGGCGGCATCACCTTTTCAGGCAACAAGTCCTACAAGAACGTGAGGGCGCTGCGTGCGTTGTTCCCAGAGGCCGACGGCACGTGGTTCGATGCAAGGCTCTTCGCCAAGGGCATCGATAATCTGAAGAAGGCCTACGGGTCGGGCGGCTACATCAACATGGTGCCGACACCGATTCCACGAATTGATGAGGCCAAGCACCTGATCTACCTGAACGTGGACATCGATGAAGGCAAGCAGTTCTACGTGTCGCGCATCGAGTTCACCGGCAATACCCTCACCCGAGACCGCGTGATCCGGCGCGAGATGCTGATTCAAGAGGGACAGGTGTACAACAGCCGGCTGGTGGACCTCTCCCTGATGCGCCTGAATCAACTGGATTACTTCGATACGCTGAAGACCGACCAGGATGTGGAGACGCAACAGAACACGGATGCGGGCACGGTGGATCTGCTGATCAAACTCCACGAAAAGGGCAAGAACTCCATCGGCGTCAATGGCGGCGTCAGCGGTCTTTCGGGATCGTTCCTTGGGGTGAACTATGCGACCAATAACTTCCTCGGATTCGGAGAGACGCTGAACGTAACGGCGAACATCGGCGACCTGGCGCGGAATCTGAGCTTCGGTTTCACCGAGCCGTATCTGCGCAACAAGCCAGTGTCGCTGGGCATCCAGGTTTTTGATCGCAAGACGGACTTCAATCCCTCCAAGAGCTACTCCGTGACGGGCGCGAATCAAAACCTGGCGACGGCCGAACAGTCGCTGTTGAACAACTACAACCAGTCGTCCAAGGGCTTGACGATCGAAACCAGCGAGGCATTGCGGACGCTGTTCCGGCGCAGAGGCGTGGCTCGCATTGGCCTTGCGTACTCCTGGGCGAGTTCCGGCGTTACAACCTTCAACCAGAACACGCTCAGCGTCTTCCAGACCTTGGCCTTCCGGTCTGGCATCGAAGGGCCGAACCAGTTGAATGGAATTGTGACCTCGATCATCACGCCGACCTTCAGCTTCTCCACCTTGGACCGTGCGATTGGTCCGCACAACGGAGAGGACTTGAGCGTTTCCGTGCAGCTCGCCGGCGTTGGCGGCAACACGAAATATTACTCCCCAGTGGTGGCCTGGCGGCAGTTCTTCCCGATGAAGGGACTGATGATGAACAAGGAAGGCCATAACGTTCTGGGGTATCGTGTTCAGTTTTCAAACATCTCCGGATACGGCGGGCAGGTGGCTCCTCCTTTTGCGCGGGTGTACAGCGGCGGCGAAAACGATCTGCGCGGCTTCGACATCCGGTCGCTCTCGCCCTACACGTTCTTGCCGACGAAGGTGATGTTCAACCTGACGAACCCGGATGGAAGCACGGTTCCGATTGATCCTACCGATCAGGCTCTGGGCAGCGTAAAGATTCCCCTGCCGATCTATCGTCTGGCTCCGATCGGCGGTGACACCGCCTTGATCGGCAACCTGGAGTATCGCTTCCCGATCATCAATCAGATCACGTTCGCGTTCTTCTCAGACTTTGGCCTGAACATGAACCTGGAGCCACACCAGTTGATGATGAGCCCGGAAGGCGTCTCAACGATCAATAGCCCCACCTACGGCTGCCCGGAGGTGGTGAATGGGGAATGTCTGGAAGGCTATCAACTGCCGCCGTATTCCGAGTTTCTGAAGGATGTGCCGCATACGAACTTCGTTCCGCGCATGTCTACCGGAGCGTATCTGGAGGTGTTGATGCCAATCATCAATGCGCCGTTCCAGATCTACTATGCCTATAACCCGATGCGCTTGTTCCGATCGATACCGCAGCAGATCGTGGCTCCCGGTGGTTCGACATGCTCCGGGACGACCCAGGAGTGCTTCAAGGACTTCTTCCCGTTCGCCACTTCACCCGCGGCGGCGGCCTATACCTACCAGCAGGCGCTGCAATACTATGGAGCGGATTACGTGCTGCGCGAGCCGCGCAAGACTTTCCGCTTGACGATCAGCACGTCCTTCTAACAGGAGAGCCCAGGACGGTTCCGTTGCAAGAAAGATCGCTGGCCGGCGAAGAGATTCTTCGCCAGCCAGCGATTTTTCTTTGAACAGAAGGCCGCTGACGGAAAGATGCATGCGGCTCCATCCCGCCCACCCGAAACACAACTCCGGTGGGAGGCTCTTCGCCAAGACGAGTGGCCGGTTCGGCTGCTTCAGCATGCACTGCGGAAGCGCGGTCAGCAGCAGCGGAGCGCCATCGCTTTGCCGGTATCTGCGGGCGGCAGGCCAATGGCGTGGCGGAGTGCTCCATGCGGGCCATTGCATGCCGACATCTCAAGACGCAAGACGTGGGCCTGGCGCAGCATCGTGCTTCGCGGAAGCTTAGTAAGACCCGGACTGTGCACCTGAACCCAGCGCAAGCTTGTTGAGGATCTGCTGAGCGAAGATGATGTGGACGTGGAAGTGGCTGGCAAAGTCTGGCAGAAACTCCGCCAGCAGCGGCCCAACAGGTTCCGTGCCAAACCCCACGAGAATTCGCTTAGCCGTATCTGGGGCGTTGGTCCCTATCTCTGGCACGTAAAGATTGGAGATCTCCGCGGCGAAGGGAACGCCGATCAGCATCGCGTAGTTGGGCATCAGGGAGCCGTCGTCATGCTGTGTGACAAAGGTGTGGATGAGCGCATGGGCGATGCGCCGCCGCCTGCTGGCCTTGGGCATGCGGTGGTAGCGCGGATCTTCCCGCACCAGCGACGGAATCGCGTAGGACTCGACAAACTCGCCCTGAATATCCTCCGCCAGCCCGTATCCGGAGAGCCTTCCCCAGCCCAGCATTCCCGGGCCGTACCAGGAGTGCGAGTTGGCAGCGACGGAGACTCCGGCGAAGAGGGCAACGGTCAACAGATTGAAAGGATCGATGACCTCGCGGTAGGTAATGATGCCCTTCTGTTCTGAGGTGAGCGGCTGAATCTGGCCGGTGTTGACGATCATCCGGAGTTGATCCCGGAGCTTGAGCGGCTGCGCGGGAGCTGCTGGGTTTTGCTGCGGCGGGTTGGCGCACGGACCCAGTGCGCAAGTTCCGGACACGGCTGGGTATTGCGCCGTAGAGTTGCCGACAGCCTGCGCGGGCTCCGAGGCAGACATGCCCGTTGCGGCTGGCGCGTTTGGCAAGTCTGGGGCCTGGGCCATCGTTTGCTGAGCAGGATCAAGGATTCTCCCTGCAGGGATGAATCCCGGCGCCGGTAGAAGCGCAGCGACGTGCGGGCTATCTGGAGGGCGGCGGCTCGCCTGCCCCAAAGAGAGCAGAGCGCTGGGCGCGTTGGGAAGGGTGGTTGCGTTGGGAAGATCGCCACGAGGCTGCGTCGGGCCGGACTGCGCCTGGATCCGCAGCGATGCGCCGCAGAGCCAGGCAGCCAGAAGGATCGTCGCAACGGTTGCGCGAAAGAGGCTTCGGGAGAGAGAGAGGGCGGGGTGGGCTGCGCCCAGCAGCGGAGGCCTCGCGAACGGCGGCTCCAGGTGGGCGTGCGCAGCGTGTTGGCAAGCGAGCAAGTTGCGCGGCAGACGGCCAGACCAGCCCGGTGGAAGCTCATGGTCCGCATCGGAAAGGCGTAGTTTCCGCCTTCCGGCTTGCCCCAGCGTGTTTCTGCAAGGCTTCTGCTTCCTCTTCGCCGGCAATAACAACTCCATAGAAGGTTAAGATGCTTGCGATCTGCCGGTGATCGTTTGGTCTGATGGGAAAAGTCGATCTCGCCGTGTGAGCAATCACTGGTGTCCGGCTATTTTTCCGAGGGACGGCGTATTCGATTGCAGGAGAGCATGATGCGGGCGTTGAGATCGGGAATGATTTGAAATTGAGATCGGTTTTTTCGGCTCTTGCGGCAGAAGCGAAACAATGGGGCATGAATACAGGTCATACCATCTTTGCGCAGGTCATAGAATCTTTGCCGCACAAAGAATTTCAGAAATGCGTAGCCAGATACAGAGGAGACGCAAACTTGCGCGGTTTCTCCTGTTGGGATCAATATCTGGCGATGGTCTTCGCGCAATTGACCTACCGCGAGAGTCTGCGCGACATCGAGGCCTGCCTGGGGGCTATGGGCGCGAAGCTCTATCACATGGGCTTTCGCGACCGGGTCCGGCGTTCCACCCTGGCCGATGCCAACGACACGCACGACTGGCGCATTTACGCCGACTTCGCGCAGATCCTGATTGCCATTGCGCGGCCGCTCTATGCCGCCGAACCGATGGGCGTCGAACTCGATCAAAGCCTTTATGCGCTGGATTCGACGACCATCGACTTCTGCCTGAGTTTGTTTCCGTGGGCTCGCTTTCGGCACCACAAGGGCGCCGTCAAGATGCATACACTGCTCGACCTGCGCGGCAACATCCCCACCTTCATCCACATCACCGATGGTAAGGTGGATGACGTCAACGTGCTCGACCTGATCGTGCTTGAAATCGGCGCGATTTATGTGATGGATCGAGGTTATGTTGACTTCGCGCGACTGTATTGCTTCACCCTGGAATCGGCCTTCTTCGTCGTGCGCACCAAGAAAAATGTGCTTCTCCAGCGTCGCTACGCCCACCCTATCGATCCAGCCACCGGCGTACGTTCCGATCAGACGGTCATCCTCTCGTCGCTGGAGTCGGCCTTGGCCTATCCCGACCCGTTGCGCAAGATCAGCTACGTTGATCAGGAGACAGGCAAGAGGCTTGTCTTCCTCACCAACAACTTCTCGCTGCCCGCCACGACCATCGCCGCGATTTACAAGCAGCGCTGGCAAGTGGAGTTGTTCTTCAAGTGGATCAAGCAGCATCTGCGCATCAAGGCCTTCTACGGCACAAGCGAAAACGCGGTGAAGACGCAAATCTGGATCGCGGTCTCGGTCTACGTGCTGGTCGCCATCGTCCGCAAGCGGCTCGCACTGGATGTTAGCTTCTACCAACTTCTACAGGTCCTCAGTCTTACTCTGTTCGAGAAAACCCCCATTTTAAGAGCACTTCAGAACATCAGATCCCAAGACGACTTCGTAGACTCCTGCAACCAGCTGAATCTATTCAATTTATAGCCGGACAGCAATGGAATCGCGTATGACTTCCAGCAGGCTCCAAAGAGGCTAGCGGGCGCACGTCAGATTTGTGGGATGAAGTCATGCGGCGACATTCATCTGGACTGAACGGCGTTCCCAGAAATCCTCGAAGCGTCCACTGAGTTTGGAGCAGCGGAGGGCTGCTATCGCGTTGGCGCCGTTGACCGTCCAGTGCATCCCGGCGCGTTTCAGGCGGGCGCCGACCACAACTTTG
>DAHXNO010000081.1 GCA_027365345.1 Granulicella sp. | reverse complement strand
TGCGCAAGGCTCAATTGCGGGAAGATATCCACGGCCTCGATGAGCAAATCGACCAACTCAAACTGGCGCGAAAGAATACTCCACATCCCATCCCAGCCGGGTTCTTGCCAGAGGAAGACCGTTTTACTCGCCTGCGCACGGAACGAAGCCACTTCGTCGATACCATCAAGATGATCGCTTATCGCGCCGAAACCAGGATGGCATCGCTTCTTCGTGAACCTATCGCCCGCGCCGCTGATGCACGGGCCTTGCTGCGCCAGATCTTCGATACCGAGGCCGATCTTACCCCTGACCCGGCCAACAACACCTTGACCGTCCGTCTCCACCACCTGACCCAGGCGGCTCACGATCAGGCCATCGAAAAACTCTTAGCTGAACTCAACGACACACAAACCACCTTCCCCGGTACCAACCTCAAACTCGTCTTCAAACTCGGTTCAGCCTGACTTTCCCCGGATCAGGAGGTCTGAATCTCTGCCTCGAGCGAGCCCGCGAGGTCACGGTGTCGCGCTCGGCCCTGGACTTGAGCGCTGCTGAGTCCGGCGCCTGGAAACTGGACAATTCAGGTTACAAAGGTTGCGGGTGGTGAGTTTGTGCGAGCCTTGCCGGGTTGCTGTTGCGAGTGCAAGCATGGAGATGGGCCGGATGGATGAGGGTTGGGGCAAGTGGCTGCGGTCCCTGATTCGGGACGCTTGCGGGCGTGAACTGCGCTGTATCGATATGCGAGGGTTACGGGAGACAGGGATATGGAAGTCCACAAATTCGAAGTCGATGCGTTGCACGTTGAAGTTTATCCGGATAGCGAAGCGGCCAGCCGCGCAGCGGCAGCGGCGGCGGCCAAGGCGATGCGGGAACTGAGCGAAAAGCAGGACGTTTTGCAGGTGATGTTTGCGACAGGCTCCTCTCAACTGCAGGTGTTGCGCGCGCTGGTGGCGGAGCCGGATGTCCCGTGGAACAAGGTCAGCGGATTTCATCTGGACGAATATATCGGGCTGGATGCGGGCCATCCGGCTTCATTCCGGCGCTATCTGCGCGACAATCTGAGAGCGCATACGAAGATGAGGAGTTTTTTGGAGATCGATGGAAGCGCCAGGGAACCGGAAGAGGTTTGCCGCCGCTATGCAGAGGCGCTGCGGGAGGCAAAGCCGCAGCTTTGCCTGCTGGGGATTGGGGAGAATGGGCATCTGGCGTTCAACGATCCTGACGAGGCGGATTTTGAGGACGCGCAGGCTGTGAAGGTGGTGAGCCTGGACAGAACCTGCCGTGAGCAACAGGTGGCGGAGGGCTGGTTCGGAGGGTTGGAGGAGACGCCGAAGCGTGCGATTACGGTGACCCTTCCAACGATCATGAGAGTGCCGCAACTGATTGTGACCGTGCCGGGGAGACGCAAGGCGCAGATCGTCCGCCGCACGCTGGAGGAGGGGATCTCTGTGCAGTGCCCGGCGACGATTCTTCGGACCCATCCGAACGCCACGCTGTATCTGGACCTGGACTCTGCCGCAGAGCTAAGGCCTGGAGCGGGTTCCCGGCCGAGGGCATGAGGGGATTGCGGGAGTTGAGATCAGCCTGGTGAGGATTGGACGATGTTGAGGAAGAGTTGGTGGACGCGGGGGTCGTCGGTGAGTTCGGGATGGAAGGTGGAGGCCAGGATGCGGCCCTGACGGATGAGGACGGGGCTGCCGTCACGCCGGGCGAGGACTTCGACCTGGCTGGAGATGCGGGTGATGCGCGGGGCGCGGATGAAGACCATCTCCAGCGGGCCGCCGGGCAGGGAGGTCTCCGTGGTGAGGATGGTGGATTCATTCTGGCGGCCGTAGGCGTTCCGCTCCACGGCGATATCCAGTGCTCCGAGAGAGGGTTGGGGGGGGTTGGAGACCTCGCGGGCCAAGAGGATGCAGCCGGCGCAGGTGCCAAAGACCGGCTTGTTTTGGACGAAGTGCTGGAGCACGTCATAGAAGCCGGAGCGCTCAAGGTGCTTGAGGAAGGTGGTGGATTCGCCGCCGGGGATGACGAGGGCGTCGAGTTCCGCTAGCTGGCTGGGTTTGCGCACCAGCGTGGAGTTCGCACCGAGGTCAGCGAGCCGACGTGCATGAACTTCGAAAGCGCCCTGAAGAGCCAGGACGCCGACAGACGGGGAGTGAGGATTCACCACTTGATTCTATTGCATGGGGTTTGCCGGGATGGCGAGCGAGGTTCTTCCCGGCCGGATGGAGAGACGCGGTTGAGAACCGGCCGGGGAGGAGGTTTGGCTGTTACCAGCCGCGGGTCTGCATGAGGTTCTTCTCTTCGATGGCGGCTGCGGCGAGGCCCTTCATGCTGCCGATGACCGCCTCAGAGGCCTCAGAGACGATCTTGGGATCGTCATAGTGAAGGGTTGCCAGGACGATGGCGCGGGCGCGGGCGA
>DAHXNO010000060.1 GCA_027365345.1 Granulicella sp. | reverse complement strand
GGGCCACCTGACGAGCGAAGGACTTGACGCCCTGCTCCGGGGTTCCGAGTCGCCCGTGGAGGCAGCGCATCTGGAAGCCTGCCTGGCGTGCCGCGAGGAGTTTGAGGCGCTGCGCCTGAGCATGAGGGAGTTGCAGGCAGCAGTGGTGGGTGTGGCGGCGGAGCGCCGGCGTATGGCCGTGATGCCGGTCCCGGCGCACCGGACGCGGCGCGCGATGTGGGCTGTGTGGAGCATGGCGGCGGCGGCGGCGCTGCTGTGTGTCTGTGGCCCGCTTTATACCTCCAGGGGAGGGTCTGAACATCTGGCTGTGGAAAGACCGACCGCCGCGGTCCATTTGCCCGCTGCTCCTGCTTCCGCGGCGGTTGGGCTTGCGCCCGATACGCCCGTAACGGCTTCGGCGTCCGCAGAGAGTTCGACGAAGATCTCGGATGCCCAGTTGATGAGCGATATTGAGCAGGATTTGAGCTCTTCGGTTCCGCAGGCGATGCTTCCGCTTACGGTGAGAGATTCGGCGCAGAGCCCGGCCGGAACGAGAGCGAACGCAAAGGAGAACGAATGACGATGCGAAGATTGCTTGCAGCTTTTCTGGTGCTGGCTGCTCCGGTGGCGCTTGCCGCCCCCATGGCGAGCGCGCAGAGCGCCGCTCCGCCAGCTACGCCGCCGCAAGAGGCCGCCCCTCCGCCTGGACCGCAGGGCTGGGGCCCACGGCAGCATGGGTGGTACCCCGGTGGTCCAAGGTTTGGGCACAGAGATCACTGGGGACGTGGCGACGGCTTGCTTTCATTCGGTATGTGGTGGAAGGATCCCCAGATGGTAGCGTGGCTGGGCCTTACCACGGAGCAGCAGAAGAGAGTGAGCGACATGTTTCTGCAGAGCCGGCTGCAGTTGATTCACCTGCACGCTACGCTCCAGGAGCAACAGCTCATGCTGGGACCCCTGCTGGATGCAACTCCGTTTGATGAGTCCAAGGCCGTGATGCAGATCGATAAGATTGCCGATACGCGCGCGGAGTTGGAGAAGACGGATGAGAAGATGCTGCTGGACATTCGCAGCGTGCTGACAGCGGAACAGTGGACCAAGCTGAGAGACCGCCGGTTCGCGATGCATGGGCCCGGCGCCTGGAATCATGCGGGGCCCGATGGCGGGGGAGCGACGGGAAAGGACGGCGGGCCGGGGATCTAGCCGCCGGGGTCTGGGAGTGGGAATTCGAGAGTGGGAGTGGCGGCGTAAGCTGCTTGGGGTGAGATGGGGCGCTGGAGCGAGTGCAGAAGCCGCCCTTCTCCCCCATTGTTTGTTTGCAGCGCAGGACGCTGCGGCTTGGCTGTGAAATGGGTGAAAGCCGACGGCGTCTGCCGGTTTGCGCGGCCGGTTGTGGACTTCTCTGTGAAATCAAGGGGGCTTGGCCGGGTAACATGCCGCGCCACGCCGCCAAGTAGATGGCGACGCCGTTCCAAGGCTGCCGTGGGCTCCAAGCAGGATCCGTGGGGCTTGCGAATGGGCCGGCCTGACGAGGAGGGTCTGGGGAGTGTGCCCAGAACTTTGCCTGAGTGCGGAGGAGAGGAGAGTTGAACTACCGCAAACTGTTTCGTTCTGCAACGCGGGGAAAGGGATGTGTTAGAGAGAACCACCCCAACGCTAAATTTCTTGCTTCCATTGCCGATTAAAAGATCACTGCCCAGAGTTGTTGGGAGAAGTGAGTCGTATGACGATCGACGTCTGCAAGGCAGCGACGTTGGACATGCGGCTTACTGATCCGCGGTGGGAAGGGGAGGCGGGCCAGGCATGGAGGGGATTGCAAGATTTCTGAATCAAGTTCCGAGTCCGTTGATTTTGCTGGATGCGCGGGATTTGATTGCGTTCGCCAACCAGTCCACGTGCAATCTACTTGGTTACCGATCCGAGGAGTTGAACGGGCGAGCGATGGAGTGGCTGATCGCCGATGGGTGTGACGGGCTTGAGAGGAAGAAGCTGCGGGAGAGGGTGGATTCCGTGCGGCGGCAGGAAGAGGCGCGCAAGGAAGTGACGTTGGAGGTGGTGGCGCGCGATGTGGGTGGGGTAGCGCTTCCCCTGGAGATGCGTCTGAGGCCCTATGAGGAGGCCGACGTACGCTACGTGCTGGCGTCGCTGCACTCCCCGGCGCAGCCCAGCGCGACGGAGAGATGGGTGAGGCGTCTGGAACGGATTGCCGCCATGCGAGGCCAGATCAGCTCCCTGACCATGCGCGCACAGAGCCGCGAAAGCCTGTTTCGTGGGGCCTGCCGGATTCTTGTGGAAGTGAGAGCGTTCGATCTCTCCTGGATCGCCTGGCCGGTTCCAGGCAGCTCTGGTATCCACTTTGCCGCATGCATTGGCGAGCATGCGATGGATCTCAAGCGCATGGTGGGGCAGGAAGAGACGATGCTGGCCGGAGAGATATGCAGGGTTCTGAGTGGGGGCCGGCCGGTGTGGATCCACGACGATCCGAGTGATCCGCTGGTTGGAGTGCTGGGAGAGCTGGCGAGGAAGGCGGCGAGGGCATGGCCGGAGGGTTCCGCGTCTGGCTCCGTGTCTGGCTCCGTGTCTGGCTCCGCATCTGGAATCCCAGCGGGCTATTTGGTGATCCTGCCTATTCGACAGGATGGCGGCGTGGTAGCGGCGCTTGGTATGCACTGCCGCGAGAAGCCGGCGCTGGGTGACGAGGAGCGTTGGTTGCTGGAGGAACTGGCCGACAATCTCTCCTTGGCGCTGGATCATCTGGAGCAACGAGAGAGGCTGAAGCAGATGGCAAGCTGCGACGGACTCTCCGGCTTGCCCAATCGCTCCAGCTTCCTGGCCAGTGTGGCGCGGCATCTGCGCGGTGCCCGAAGACGAGGACAGCGGCTGGCGCTGGCGTACTTCGATCTGGAGCGCTTTCGGAACGTCAACGAAAGTCTGGGGCGGGCCGGCGGCGATGAGGTTTTGAGACAGATTGCCGCGTGGTTGATCGCTGAGACGAAGGGAGAAGCCTTACTGGCGCGGCTGGGAGCAGATCACTTTGCGGTTCTGATGCCTGCGATCGCTGCACAGGATGACCTAGAGGGTCTGATGGAGGGATGGATTAGCCGCTTCGAGGCGCAGGGGTTTGGCAGCAAGGAAAATCCGCTGCGGCTTGGAGTGAAGGTGGGGATCGCCCTGTATCCCGAGGACGGAGGCCGTCCCTGGACGCTGCTGAAGCGGGCGGAGGCTGCGCTGAAGCAGGCCAAGTCAAATGGAAGCCGGTATCTGTTTCACCGCCGTGCTATGAGCGAGATTCCGGTTGCCAACTTCATCCTGGAGAATCAACTGCGCCGAGCGTTGGAGCGTGAAGAGTACGTCTTGCATTACCAGCCGAAGGTGGATCTGCGCAACGGACTTCTGAGCGGCGCGGAGGCGCTGATCCGGTGGAACGATCCGAAGAGCGGACTGGCGCCTCCGAATCGCTTTATTCCGCTGTTGGAGGAGACGGGTCTGATCATCGACGTAGGGCGCTGGACCTTGGGCAGAGTGATGGAAGACGTGCGGCGTTGGCGCAGCATGGGGCTGCCAAGGGTGCGGATCGCCGTGAATGTGTCAGCAACCCAGTTGCGTCATGGGCAGTTCTTCTCCGACATCGAATGGGCGGTCCGCAGCTATCCTGAGGCGGCCGCAGGATTGGAGCTGGAGATTACGGAAGGCATGATTCTGGAGGATATCGAACAGAGTACGAGCATCTTGCGCGAGATTCGCGCGATGGGAGTCACTGTCGCCCTGGATGATTTTGGAACAGGATTTGCGTCGCTGCGCAATCTCTCCCGGCTTCCTTTAGATACGCTGAAGGTGGACAAGTCCTTTGTGGTGGATCTGGTAGAGACCTCGGTGAGAGAGAGCCAGATCCGGGCGATTGTGGATCTGGCCCACGCGAGGCGCCTGAATGTGGTGGCCGAGGGCGTGGAACGGGAAGACCAGTTGCATCTTCTGCGGGCGCTGGGTTGTGATGAGATGCAGGGGTTCCTGATCAGCAAGCCCGTGCCACGCGAGGTCTTTGAGTCCATGTACCTCAGCGGAGAGCCGATCTGGCCGCTGTCGCCCCTGGATGGGCCGGCGGCTCTGCTCTCAGGCAAACTGGAGAATGCTTGGACTGGAGTTGCGGAGAAGAACTTCAGCGTGGTGAACCAATGCCAGGGCGCTCTGCGATCGAACGTTGTCTGAAGCAGTGGCGGGTGCGGGCGGCGAAGGAGCCGGGGGGATGAGGGTAGGTTCGTACGGGTCTACGGCGAACGCTGCCTGTGATGGTTGCTGGACGGGCGCGACTCCGCCAAGGAACGTCTGACGGAATGCCTGCTTTGCGTATCCGGCTTCGAGCAACAGCAGTAGAGCGGCGCTGATTGAAGATGCCTTGGCGGCGACCAGCGCCAGCCCGGCAAGAAGGCCTCAGTTTCAGGCTAGCGGACGGCGTTTGGCTCCAATCTGCTTTGCCGCTTTCTGCTTGGGCGGCGTGGCCAGCTTTTGGTCTTCCTTCTGCCACTTCTGCGCGAGATCATCCAGACGATCCAGTATCGGGCCAAGTTCCTCGCCGCGCGCTGTCAATCCATAGGTGACTTGAGGAGGGATGGTGGGCAGGTAGGTGCGGTAAAGAATGCCTGCATCTTCCAGCAGGCGAAGCCGCTCGGTAAGCATACGGGCGGAGATGCCCGACACATGGTGTTTGATTCGTCCGTAACGAAGTGGACCGTTTTGACGGAGAATCCAGAGGATGACGGTGGTCCACGGCCCCATCAGGAGATGGAGGAGAGCGTCCATCGGACAGTGGATGCGGGTTTCAGGTCGTGGAGTCATACGTTGGTTACTTGAAAGTACCTACTTCCCAAACTATACCAAAGGTGCTATCCATGGAACAGGCTTTGGTTCGGCAGGTGTTTCGGCGGGACGGCGAAATTGGCTTGGCGTCGGACAGCGCATGACAAAGGCCTGGAGAAAGCACGGCGAAGGCCTGGAAAAGGAGAGATGCAATGGCAAAGATACTGGTGCTCTACTACAGCACCTGGGGACATGTTGAGGCGATGGCGGAGGCGGAGGCTGAAGGGGCGCGCAGCGTTGCCGGATGCACTGTGGTGTTGAAGCGGGTGCCGGAGACGATGCCTGCCGAGACCGTCGCCGCCATCCATGGCAAGGTGGATCAGAGGGCGCCGGTGGCGGATCCTGACGAGTTGGCGGAATATGACGCCATTCTGTTTGGCACTCCGACCCGTTTTGGCAATATGGCGGGACAGATGCGAAATTTTCTGGATCGTACGGGAAACCTTTGGCAGCAAGGCAAGCTGGTAGGGAAGCTGGGCAGCGTTTTTGTGAGCACCGCTACGCAGCATGGCGGGCAGGAAACTACCATCACCTCCTTCCACACCACGTTGCTGCACCATGGAATGATTGTTGTGGGCGTTCCGTATGCGTGTGCGGAGTTGATGAACATGGAGGAGATCACGGGCGGCAGTCCTTATGGCGCGAGTACACTGGCCAAAGGAGATGGCAGCCGCCAGCCAAGTGCGAATGAGTTGGCGATTGCCCGTTTTCAGGGAAAGCATGTTGCGGAAATTGCGAAGCGTCTTTTCGGTTGAAACGCCGCGCAATAAGCTTGCGGGCGCGGCTTGGTCGAATGGATTCTCCGGAAAATTCCTGCAAAGGAGGAGAAGATGTTCGAGAAAATTGCGGTAGCATTCGACGAGTCGCCCGAGGCGGAACGGGCTTTCCGTTCCGCCCTGAGCCTGGCGCAGCTTGCGGGTTCCGAGATCTATGTTGTCACCGTGATTGAGAACTTTCCCGCTTACATGAGTTATGTGCATGCGGAAGCTCCCGGCATCCCAAAGTTGCTGACAGAGCAGAGGTGCGCATTTTATTTGGACCTGCATCAGAAGGTGAAGATGGAGGCCGAACGCGCTGGAGTTCCCTTGCATACGGAGCTGGTTGAAGGAGAGGAAGTAGAAGCCTTGTTGAATGTGCTGGAGGAAATCCAACCGAACCTTTTGGTGGTTGGACTGCGGCAAGGCAGTGGCATGATGGGCAGGATCTTTGGCGGAACGGCTCATCGTATTGCGTTGCATGCAAAATGCGACCTTCTTGGCATACGCTGACCTACGAGCGCGACGGCCAAAGCCGTGATGCACTCGGCCATTGGCGGGCGCACCTCAAAATCGACTATCAGGGAGCGTGGGCCGATGATGCGCGCAAGCCAGATGGGAAGGATTTTGAGCTGCGAAGAGCCGGTCCTTGTTCAGCGCGCCGATTGTTTATCGCTTCGCGCAGGGATCGGGTCGTGTTCCGGCCGGCGAGAGCGGCCGAGAGGGATACGGGCGTCCGAATCAGCTCGCCGCAAGTGAGGCCGGAACCGGCATTGATCAGAAGCGCAGCAGATAGCTGAACTTGACGTAAATGGCTTTGCCGTCGTTCATCAATTCAGAGCCGGTTGGGGGGAGAATGGGATCGAGCGGATTGCAGTTGCCGTCTGCCTCGCGGGTGCAGAGCGAGCGGTTGATGTTGGCGAAGTTGCCGATATAGCCCACGTAGAGCGCTGTGCCGGGGTGGGGCATGTAGGTAAAGAGGGCGTCTGCAAAGAGCGTCTTTGAGTTGGTGAGATCGGTGAGGTCCGGGTGAGGGAGCGTTGCGATGTACTGGCCGATGAGGCTGAAGGATGCGGCCTGGGTAAGCTGGTAGTTCCAGCGCGAGATCAGCTCGTGATTGTCGTACACATCCTCGCCTGTGGTGAGATTCGTAAAGTGGGTGTAGACGTAGTTGTTCTGCAGGTCAAGGCCTTTGGCGGGCTTGACTTCCAGGTTTGCGTTGGGGGAGATGATGTTGACAGGCATCGGTCCCTGCCCGGCAGGGGGTGAGTAATTGACGACTGTTCCCTGGCCATAGCCGGCATTGATGGCGATGTACGGCTTGGGCGCTGAGTTGAAGCTGATCTGTTCGAGATGACTGTGCCACTCGACGTTCTGCTGGAGCGCGGAGTAATCGATGGGCCGCAGGCGGTCCTGGCCGAGGATGAGAGAGGCGGAGATGCCGGTGTCGTGGCGGAAGTTGATGGAGTAGGACGGATTGAAGTAATAGTCCAGCGGCAGCTCGGTGTGGTCCCAGATGCGCTCCATATAGATGCTGGGGCCATGCGAGATGATTGGCCCGTTCGCCGGGCGGAAGATGTGCTGCAGGTAGCCGTTTGGCTCCCGCACGTCCGGGCGCAGGAAAAAGCCGGTGTCGGTTACGTAGCCCGCGGCGGTGTCGCTGTATTGCGTCCACCAGTTCCAGTGCAGCGAGCTGTAACTGATCTGTTGCATCCATGCCTGACCGCTGCAGTAGAGCGCGAGATTTTCGCAGCTTTGTTCGCCCGGCGTGGAATTGCTGAGGTTGCGCGTCTGCGAGGTGACACCCTGCCCGGTGACTGTCCATCGATTCCGCAGTCGCACTCGGTAATCGAAGCCGCCGGTACGATTGAAGGAGTCGTCGAACTCGCGGTCGGAGTAGATCACGCCGGCGTTGGAGAGCGAGCCGAGATCGCGATTGATGCGCGCCACCCAGAAGTGAGCGCGATCTCCGTAGCCTGGCGTGCCTTGCGGAACCGACTGGCCGGGGCTGCGATCGTCTACGCCAAGCAGACCGGCAGCCCAGCGCCCCATCTTGCCTGTCAGCCGCGCGCCATATTGCGGCAGGACGATGTTGTCCGTGTAATAGAGGCTGATGGGCGTCATGAAGTAGCTACTGTTTTCGATGAAGAACGGCCGGACCTCAGGGAAATACGGAGGAAATCGCTGGTTGGGCGTGGCGGGGTTGTCGATGCCGACCTGG
>DAHXNO010000049.1 GCA_027365345.1 Granulicella sp. | reverse complement strand
ACTTCTATCCAGCGCCTCGCCGATCTCACCCCCGCCGCCTGGCAGAAATCCATCGCCGCAACACAGCCTCACGCTGGCCTAAACGTACAGTCCATCACAGCCGAGCGCCCCTGAACAGGTGCGGTTGCTCTGACGCTTACGGAGATTCTATACCAGCAGCGCTGGCTGGAAGGGGTACGCGCCCTTGGAGCCAGCGAGCAGCAGATCGCCGACTCCCTCTACCGGCAGCGCGAAGACCGCCGCACACCGCTCGACTCGCAACTCCAATGGCTCCGCGCGGCCGGCTTCACCCTCGTCGACTGCTCCTACAAGCTCCACAGCTTCGCCGTCTTCAGCGGCGTCAAACCGTAGCCTATCGCGCGGCGCCCGGCGCTTGTCAGTCGATCGGCGCTGCCTCTTTGGGGCGGAACTTCGGCCGCTTCATCAGATACCCCACCGGAATCAGGCAAGCCACCAGCACCACCAGCACATGGACGGTATCCACATACGCCAGCGTACTCGCCTGCACGCCCATCATGTTGTAAAGCCGCGCCGAGGCCCGCGTCCCGGCGTCAGCCGCGGAGTAGCCACTGGACTCCAGCGAGGACTTGATCCCCTGATGCAGCGCGCTATAGGCGCTTGACCCCGCATACACATTCGCAGCCAGATAGTTCTGATGCGTCTGCGCTCGTCTGGCCAGCATCGTGCTGATAAAGGAGATCCCCAGGCTTCCGCCCACGTTGCGCGCCAGCGCCGTCATGCCGGAGACCTCGTTGTTCTTCTCCTGCGGAATGCCCACATAACTCATCAGGCTGATAGGTACAAACAGAAACGGCATTCCCAGCACCATCACAATCCGCCAACTCGCCGCATCCCAGAAGGAGATCCCCAGGTACACCCCTCCAATCCTCCAGATGCCGATGGTGAGCAGCGTAAATCCATAGGTAATCATCAGCCGCGGATCAATCCTCTGCCCCAGATAGCCCACAATGGGAAACATCGAGAGCAATACCAGGCCCGCGGCGGAGAGCGCCAGACCGGCTTCGGTCGCCGTGTACCCCAGCATCTCCTGCAGAAACTGCGGAATCATCACCGTCGTCGCATACAGCGCCGCCCCAATGATCAGCATCACAATCTGCGACATCGCAAAGTTGCGCTTGCTGTACAAGGAGAGATCCAGAACCGGGTGCTCTGTCGTCAACTCACGGTACAGAAAGGCGACCAGAGCGCAACCGCTCACCACCGCGCAGGTCACAATAAAATGCGAGCCGAACCAGTCGTCCTCCTGTCCCTTGTCCAGCATCATCTGCAGTCCGCCGATGGTCAGCACCAGCAGCCCCAGGCCAATCCCATCAATGCCGCCCAGCTTGGCCCTTACTCTCTTCAGATACGGCGGATCCTCCACAATCCGGCTGGTGAGCAGAAGCGAGAGAATGCCCACCGGAATATTCAAAAAGAAGATCCATCGCCAGGTAAAGTTATCCGTGATCCACCCTCCCACCGTCGGTCCAATCGCCGGAGCCAGCACCACGGCCATGCCATACAGGCTGAACGCCATGCTGCGCTTCTCCGGGGGAAACGTATCGGCCAGAATGGCGCGCTCGCTGGGCTGCAAGCCTCCGCCGGCCGCTCCCTGAACCACCCGCAGCACAATCAGCATCGGCAGAGAGGTCGCCAGCCCGCACAGAAAAGAGAACAGCGTAAACATCGCCACGCAGCTCATGTAGAAGTTCTTGCGTCCAACCCGGTTGGCAATCCAGCCGCTGATCGGCAACACAATCGCATTGGACACCAGGTAGGAGGTCAACACCCACGTCGCCTCCTCATAACTGGCGCTCAACGATCCTGCAATATGCGGCAGCGCCACATTGGCAATGCTTGAATCCAAGGCCTCCATAAACGTAGCTAGCGTCACCGTCGCCGTGATAATCCACGGATTAAACCGCGGCGTCCACGCCTCGTAGTGAAACTCGCTGTCGAAGTCCTTGTCCTGCGCCTTGTCCACAGCGACAACAGTAGCCTGTGCCATGCCGTTCCTGAAAGAGTTGCGGGATTAGTAAAATGAAAAAGTTGAAAAGCTGAAAGTCGTTGAATCTTCGAGCATCAGGGAGCCTCTCCAAGCCTTACAGAGCCTCTTCCGCCACCCGGCTGCTCGCCGCATCCACCTGCAAGCCTCACCTCACCCTGCTCCTTGCTCCGGCTCCATCGCGCCGACTGCATTGCCTGCCTATCGGAAGCCAAACCCTCGCCAGACCATAGAGGTCCGCGTTGAAAACCTTCATCCAGACTCCAGCACCTCAAACGTTCCAGACCTTTATCTTAACGGAGAAGCCGCCCAAATATCGGTTTGACGAAGAACCAACGCAAAGATTGTGCCAACCCTGACCTTCGCAAGCACTTCTGCCCGGCTGAAGACCTCACCCATCCTCCCTGCCCGCCGCGCAGGCCATCTCTTCACCCCCAACCGCTCTCTCCGTTTCAGTCCTCAATCCGCATCCAGATCTGCCTGCGCATCCTCAAACCTCACCCAGCGTCTAATCTAAAGGCAAGCCGCACCCATCGTTTTATCCGCACGCTCCGCTCTCCGCCCTATGAAGCTCACCCGCTACACCCGATTCACCGGCGATCTCTCCTCCAACCTGGACCTGGAAGACCTTCTGCAGGCTCTCTCGGACTTCCTTCTGGACTCGGGCTTTGAAGACCCCTTATCTCCCTTCTCCAACCTGGACGACTCCATGGAGAGCCTGCGCGAGGCCATCCGCCAGGCCCTCGAGTCCGGCGACCTCTTCGATGAGGAGTCCCAGCAGCAGTTTGACCAGCTCGACGAGCCCCAGGTGGAAGAACTCATCGACAAGATCATCGAGCGCCTGAAGACGGAAGCCTACCTCAACGCGGAGGAGCCCTCCGAGGGTCAGGGCTCAGCCGGCGAAGGCAACACCGGCGAGTCCCGCTTTGAGATCACAAGCAAAGGGCTCGACTTCCTTGGCTACAAGGCCCTCCGCGAGCTCCTCGGGCCGCTGGGCAAATCCTCTCTCGGCCGCCATGACACCCACCATGAGGCCGCCGGCGTCGAAACCAACGGCTCCTCCAAGCTCTACGAGTTCGGCGACAGCCTGAATCTGGACATCACCACCACCCTCTCCAGCCTCTTCGCCCGCGAAGGCGGACCCTCCTCCACCGGCGTCATCAATCTGGAGTACTCTGACCTCCATGTCCAGCAGGCTGACTACCAATCCTCCTGCGCCACCGTCGTCCTGCTGGACTGCTCCCACTCCATGATCCTCTACGGCGAAGACCGTTTCACCCCGGCCAAGCGCGTAGCCATGGCCCTCTCTCACCTCATCCGCACGCAATATCCCGGCGACTCCGTTGACCTGGTCCTCTTCCATGACTCCGCCGAGCACATTCCCATCTCCCAGCTTCCTCGCGTCAAGGTCGGTCCGCACTACACCAACACCCGCGAGGGCCTGCGGGTGGCGCAGCGCGTGCTCCGCGGCTCCGGCAAAGAGATGCAGCAGATCGTCATGATCACGGACGGCAAGCCCTCGGCATTGACCCTCGCCGACGGTCGCGTCTACAAGAACGCCTTTGGTCTTGATCCCTTGGTCATCTCAGAGACCCTGGAAGAGGTGAGCCGATGCAAACGCGCCGGCATCATGATCAACACCTTCATGCTGGCCCGCGACTTTCAACTGGTCCAGTTCGTCCAGCAGATGTCGGCGATGTGCCGCGGCAAGGCCTACTTCACCACCCCCCAGACCTTGGGCAACTATCTCCTCATGGACTTCATGTCCCGCCGTTCCAAACGCGTCAACTAATAAACGGGGAGTCGACGTGAAATCGATGCGGACGCCAACTCCAGGCCCCCCACTCCTCTCTCCATCTTCAGCCGAGCCCTCCCCGCTCCGCATCCATCCGCTGGCAACCGTATCGCGCCTAACCTTGCCGCTCCCGCCACACCCGGTACACTCCCCACGCGGCTGCGGTACAGTTGTCCATCACCCGTCCATCCAGCAGCATCTCCTCAAACTCACGCACAGCCACCCGATGCACCGTCATATCGTGCTCCTCGGGATCGCGCGCCGTCTCTCCCAGGCTCAGCCCTTCGGCCAGAAACACATGGTGGATCTGGCGCATCGCTCCATACGCAATCCACAGATCCGTCAGCGGCGTCATCCGCTCAGCGCGCAGCCCGGTCTCCTCTGCCAACTCTCCCCGCGCCAGCTCCTGCGGATCCACCTCCGTAACCTCCCAGCTCCCCTGCGGCAGCTCATAAAAGCTCGCTCCCACCGTGTAGCGATACTGTCGCACCAGCCAGACAAACTCGCCATCCTCGCCACGCTCCAGGGGGACGATGATCACCGCCGGAGTCTTCTCCATCACCCCATAAATACCCCGCTTCGCCGGACCCTCCGCTGTCGCCGCGCGCTCAATCACATCCTCCCGCACCCTGCACCATGGATTCCGGTACACCTCACGGCTGCTGATCGTACGGATCGGTTTTTCCTCTCCCCCCGAACTCAAATCCAACGCATCTCCCACAGGTGCCTCGCCTCACCATCTTATCCCGCATCAACCCCGCCCATCCCCTCCACCAGCCTCACCCCCGGCTGCCCTCCTTACCCTCCTTCCACCCTACGCACCACAAAATCAAACCCACTTCCTTCATCACCGCTGCAACCGCCCCCTGCCCTCGTGCATCCCTCCATCCATGGCCGGAACCAGCAGACTCCTCACCCACGCCTCGCTCCCGCCACGCCTCCGCATCCCGCCCACGCAGCGCACGCGCAAGCTCCACTCCAGAGCCTTCCCCGCGGCCCTCGTCCGGTACCATCTCCATAGAAGCTGATAAGGAGTCGCATCTCGCATGAAACCAGCCGAAGGCCGCAGGAGAGTCGTTATCGCCGACGTCCAGCCCACCGTAGACGACAGCCGCTACCCCGCCAAAGGGATCCTTGGCGACCAGATCACCGTCACCGCCGCCATCTTCACCGATGGTCACGATCACGTCGCCGGTCGCCTTCTCTATCGCCATCGCACTCAGCGCTCCTGGAAGTCGGTCCCCTTCACCGCACTCGGCAACGACCTCTGGTCCGCTACCTTTACCGCAGGCGGCCCGGAGGACGCCTCCCGGCTGGGCCTCTGGCACTTCACCATCGAAGCCTGGATCGACCACTTCGACACCTGGCTGCACGACCTCGCCAAGCGCCTCGAAGCCCAGTCCACCTCCGCCCAGGACATCCCTCTGGCTCTCCGCATCGGAGCCAACCACCTTGACGCCGCCGCCGCGCGTTGCAAGTCCCGCTCAGCCGACGCCCGGCAGATCCTGAATGCGGCAGCACAGCTTCGCTCCATGGCTGACCAGACACTCACCCTCTACCCTGACCCTGTCACCCCAGACGGCATCCTCAACCCCTCCCTCATCGCACTCGTCCAGAGCTATCCGGATCGATCC
>DAHXNO010000043.1 GCA_027365345.1 Granulicella sp. | reverse complement strand
AGGCATTTCACTTGCATGTGCAGTTGGGCTGCATCGCCCAGGGGCTGCTTCAGCATCTGGCACTGAATCACTCCGCCGAGGTCTGGCGCCAATTCCAAAGCTGGCTACGCACCATGAAGCCCGCCCTCCCGCCCTCGGAGTGGGTCGCGGCCTGCGCGCTACGTTCCACACTGCCGGGATTTCTCCAGGATGCGGTGCTCCCGTACAAACTGAGATTGATTCTCTGCCGCTACAGGGAGACACAAAAGCCCACGGACATCGACATTTCCAGCTTGGAGAGCGCTGCATGAGACAGAGAGAACCTGGCACTATCCAGTTCTCAGTGACCTGCTGAATAATGTAAGCGAGGGTCACATGCGCTGTTGCCAACGGATCGGATCTCGGCTGCCGTGGAAGCATGCAATAACCGTCAGCGCGTCGTCTGACTCGATTACAAACATCAATGCGTAGGGGAACCGCCGTAACAGGGCACGACGGACGGATTTATGCACGACAGGGAATTGCCGGGGATTGGATCGAATGCGTTCGATCACAACATCGACGGCAGAGAGAAAGATACGGCCCAGGTCTGGAGCTTCATGCTCATACCAATCGCGCGCGTCTACCAGATCCGCTCGCGCGGCCGGCGTAAAGATGACCAGTCGCACTATTGCTCAGCTTTCAGGGCTTCCCATGTGATGCCGGCCCGACGGTCCTGGTCAAGCGTCGCCAGGCGGCGGTCCAACTCGGTCTGCTGCGCAGCGCTTAATGGGAGTTGGTTGTCTTCGAGACTATCCCAGAGCTGCGAGATTAGAGCAAGGCGCTCCTGCGGCGTGAGGCGTGCAAGCTCGTCGTGCGTGAGTACATCCATAACTGACAGCCTATGCCAAAGCCAGAGCCAGCTCAAGGTTTAAAATTCCGGTGGCTCTGCACTCCCCACCCTCTTTTTAAGGGGAGGAATAGCACGCCATGATGGATCAACGCGAGTGTGCCCCTATTATGGTTTCCCGGGTTTGGATTGTACTTTCTGGCAGGATTGGGTGTATTCGACACGATATAAGGTGCTTACACGCCGCCCCCTAAGTAAGCGGATGGGTCCGCGCCGGTGGTACGACAGCTGCCACCAGCGGTAAATCATCAACGGCTGTTGCGCTGCATCACGGAGCGCACCCACCGCGCGGTGAGCCAGAACCATAAAACTCCCGTAGCTGTTTCATGAATGGCCATGAGCGCCCCGCTGGCGATGGCGAGCCAGAGCGCGGTTGAGGGTGTGCGCGCCCGGCGGCCGATCGCAGAGCCGATTAGCAACAATGCCGCGCTGTAGATGGCAATCAAAAATGGATTTCCGAGTGTGACGTGCACCTTCATAGGGGATTCCTCGTTCGGTGGGGTGGGTGACATTGGTGCCATGCGTGCGTCGGCGCAATACGACTCTTGTCGCAGAGGAGTTGTTGTGGCCGGGTCAACGGCAGCCGCCTGCACCGTGTCCGGGCGGTGCCCTGTGTGCCATCTGGCATCCGCTGAACATTCGTAGACCACCAGCCCAGGGTCACGCTGCCTCGCGCATACCTTTCGGGCGGCTTCTTGGCTTGAGAAGCTGCGTTTGAAGCCGTAACGCATGCGGCAGACTGAACATCGAGGCATTTGCTTGGGAGAGGGTTGGATGGGTGGCGCCCTCCCTGCACACCTCTGCTGGTGCGGGTGCGGTACCAGGTGATCAGCCGCTTTCTCCAGGCCCCCCGCCCCTGAGATCAGATGGAGGGCCTGTCGGCGAACTGCCTTTGGCTGGATGGGTGTCAGCCCCGATAGCTGCAGGTCCAGGCCTGCCTTCATCGCGGGGTAGCTGCAACCCGAGAAGTCCGGTTCGATGCCCGCGACCTGCAGCATGAGAGCGATTCGGATAATGCGTCGCCGTGCCTTAGTCACGGGCGTGTTCCGTCATGGCGTTGGATCACGCATCGCGCAGGGCACGGCATGGCTGAAACGGTCGGGAAGGTCCGTCGCATCTGCGGGTTCGAAGACCCCATTTGACGATCCAAAGAGGAGGTGCAACTATCTTGTCCCCGGGGTTCAAGTACGAGTGCTACGCGCCATGCGGCCCGCGAGAGGGTGGGAGGAGCACCCAGTCGCCCTCACCGAGATACCTCAGACCCTTGGCGATCTGCCGGTTCCTGCTGATTTGCCTCCTGCCCTCAGGCCAGGCAAAGAAGATGTAGCGCTTCTCGCCAGTCACGGAGCAAAGCGTTTCGAGCCAGTTCCAGTCGTCGCCGCAGAGGTCGTGCAGCGAGGCCATCCCTTCGTCGCCGTCGACCTCCAGAACGAAAACACCGGAGTTCTGGCCAGTAACGAGAACCCAATTCGGCCACGGATCCATAGAACTCCGGACCTGTTGCTGATTGTCCGTCGCCTCGAAGAGATTCGCGCGCCTCCCGATAAGGAACCTGCTGGAAGAAACGGGAAAGACCTGCCAGTCGCACTGCAGGGCGGCGCGATGGATTTCGACGGGAACCTTGCGGATATAGCGCAATTCGTAGTCCGGAAGGCTGTGGAGTGCTTCCATGGGGCTCATTCCCTGCTTATGCGCTTCGACGAATCCTTCAGCTGATTTCATGGATGACTTCCTTTCAAAAATGAAAAGGCCGGCTGCGCTGTCGCCTTGAGGCAACTCGCGCAACCGGCTGTTATCGGGGGTGTTATGTTCGCGCCGCCGCTGGATAGCGGCGAGAGGTGCGCCACTGAAACGTGACGAGCTTACTCTTGGAGCATGCTTCTGCTCTGGATCAAGGTTGCGTTAGGGCTACAGCCCCACCGTCGTAACGGTGGATGAACTCGCCGCGGCCACCGCCCGTAGCTTCCGATATGGAAGCCGAGAACAATTCCTCCGATGAGTGGAAGAACGGAGCGGGACACGTCAAAGATTTCGGGCGCCTGTGCGTTGCCTGGAAATGCCATCAAGGCACCGCACGCAAGCACGCAGAGCATCACAATCAGAGTCCATCGAATGGTTGCTTTCATCGCTTTCTACCTCTCCGCTGTCTTTTGCTCAATTCGCTGCTCTTCGAGCCGCAGCCGCCACTCCCACAAGACGAGGGATCCGCCCGCAATCATGTTGGTCAGCGGTGTTCCGTCGGCGAGTCCCCTGTTCGCAGTCCGAGCCCACGTGCCTGTGTCTGCCAACAGGGACGCCCTCATTTCCACGGACTGCATCGCGGTGTCTCTTATGCGGTGATCAGAACGGCTCTCAAAGACCCGCGCCGCGCTGCCGTGAGAAGGCGTACGGTGGTCGCCGAGAAGCACCGTCGGTGCCTGCGACAGTTGTCAATGAGTGATATGGCGATTATGCGCTCATCAAGCCTCATACCAATTGCTGAATGACCGCGTTCGGCGGCTACAGGAACGTCGGCAATCCATGAATCGCCAGCCTGCCTCTATAGCCGGAGGGGACGGAAGTATTGGTTCAAGCGTGCTCGGGGATCCCACAAACCAACAAAAGTGAGCGGCGGGTTTAACCCGTCGCCCATTGGAAATTTCTGTGGGAGCACTGTCCAATTCGCTCAACTCCATTCGACAACTCTAATAGTGCGGGCGTAACAGCAGGCAAGCTGACCGCTGCGGCAGGAGATCGAAGTTCATGGAGATAGGAGTGCGGGTTACACGACACCATTTTCCTTTCGTTTCAATATCGGCACTGATCCTTTTCTCTCCAGTATGGGGACAGGCTCAGAACCCAACCGGCTCATTTCACGGCCAACGGAATCCACAAGGGTCAGAACGCTCGATCGAAGACCTGAATCTGGTGGGTGCCGAAACCGAGATGCCGCCATTTTCCGACAGCCCGATCAGCGTCGACTCCGTTTTCCGGCAAAGGCTATGGGACGAGGGACTCTTGTTGCGTCCCGTTGTGCAGTCGCAGTTCGCGCAAAATACGCTTCAGGCGCCTGTACCTGCCGACGGCCAGACGTATGTCGGCGAAAGCCCTTTCGCGGGCGCAATGGCGAACGTAACACTCACCTCTGATATCCGCCAGTTTCATCTACATCATGCTCAGCTCATGGCCTGCGGATTCTGGAATTGGGTTAGCTGGAGGCCTGCCGGCCCAAAGACGTTTCAGATTTACGGTCTCTATCTCTTCAAAGCCTTAGACGGGGACCGTGTTGAGGTAAAGGGAGGCTACGTGGGCAACAATCTCGAGGTGATTGGCCTGGCAGTTGGAGGCGCGGCGGCAACTGCAGCCCAGGGCGTCTATGCTGTTTTGCCTTTTGAGGTCGGCTTATCCTATGCTCCTTTAACGGCTCCATCGTTCAACCTTCGTATTCGCGGACCGAAGCATACCTACATAAAAGCAGTGGCACAACGCAGTCTCGATCCCAAGGGAGGGCCGACGGAAGTCGCGCGAAATGCCACCGGGTTTCGGTTCATCCCTCATGGGGACAAGCTGCTCCTTTTCGGTGAGGCCGGCTACAAGCGACCGTCAAACGCAGCATACGGCCAAGTCTGGCTCCGGGCCGGCTTCATGCACAACAGCACCCCGTACACCGACCTCGAAACCGGAAAGGCAGAGCCTGGAAATCATGCAGCCTTTGCCCTGATCGACTATCAATTGCGACGACCCGATAGGCTTGAGTCCGGTCACGGACTTTATCTGGGCGCAACTGCGATGACCGCCGACGCTCGGTTCAACGCTTACGACAGCTACTATGAACTGCGGCTCTACCAAAAAGCTCCCCTTCGCTCCCGACCGTTTGACATGGCTTCGCTCGTTGGCTACCACAGCGGACACAGCGCCGACCTGACGCATTCGCTCCTGGCCTCGGGTCACACAGTCTGGGGCGCTTCGTCCTCACTCACCGGGAGCTACGCGGTTCGGATCCATCCCGGACAATACATGAGCATCGGACTGAGCTATGTTCATGGGCCAGCCATCACGCCCCGGGTTCATGATGCGCTGGTTGGTTCGGCAAGCTATATTGTGTTCTTCTGATTCAGGCATCCGGCACGGCTTGTCCAATTTGGAAGGCCGTAAACGACTATTTAGGACGTGGAAATAAATAAAGGTAACATTGATACTGCTATTTCTCGACGCGGGGTTTGATGACGTAGTTCCACTCGCCGTGAAATTTATCGGGATGCAAGTTGATCTGTTTCATCTGCTCTGCGGTGACCTTGCGCCCTGTGGCGTATTTGCGTCGATCCAAGCGACAGA
This sequence comes from Granulicella sp., assembly GCA_027365345.1. Lineage (GTDB taxonomy): Bacteria > Acidobacteriota > Terriglobia > Terriglobales > Acidobacteriaceae > Granulicella. The sequence goes on along the minus strand of DAHXNO010000043.1, from coordinate 4,371 downwards.
TTACGCGCAAGCCTTTCGCCGTGGAGGTGCGGCTGATCAGATTGACGATCGTTTCGTAATCCACCAGCGGCTCGCCACGCCAGTTTGACGAGATGAACGAGAACAGACGATGCTCGACCTTGTTCCACTTGCTGGTCCCGGGCGGAAAATGGCAAACCGAAATCTTCAGCCCGGATTCGTCGGCAAACTTCTGCAGTTCCAGCTTCCACAAACGTAGCCGGTAGCCGTTGCTTCCGCCTCCGTCGGCCGTAATCAACAGGGTCCGCGCCGCGGGATAGAGATGCCGTCCTTCCTGCCGCCACCAGCCGCGGATCGAAGCTACGGCAAAAGCGCCAGTATCATGATCGGTGCCGATGTTGACGAACCCGGTGTTGCGCTGGATGTCGTAGATGCCGTAAGGATAGGCGCGGGGAACCGCGGGTGAGGGAAAGTCATGCCCCTGCACTTTGCGCGGCTCTTTGGCTGGGCGCCATTGTCGGCCACCGTTGTGGTAGTTGCCGATCAACTCTTTCTTCTTCGTGTCGACAGAGATCACCGGACAGCGGCCAGCCATGGCCTGCTTGACCGCCGCGTTGATGTGATGGAACTGGGCATCGCGGTCAGGGTGATTGGCGCCCTCTTCGGTCTTACGGTTGCCCTGCAGGCTGTAGTCGAGTCCGCGCAGCAAGGCACCCACCTTGGCGTGACTGACCGGATGCTGGTCGCCGGTGAGAGTTTCGGCCAGCGTGCGAGTACTCTTCACCGTCCAGCGCAGCGGTGACTCCGGATCGCCACGTGCGCTATCCTCGACCAGGAATTCCAGTTCCTTCAGCAACGCGGTATCCGTAGTGGTAATGGCCTTGCGTCCGGCCCCGGGACGGCGAATTCTGCCCTTGTAGAAAGTGCCGGCCTTGATCTCTCCTATGCCCTTGTGGATGGCTTTACGTTATAGCCCACAAGCCCGGCTCACCAAGCTCACCCCGCCATAGCCCAGCGCCTGGGCTTCGCTGGCGGCCATCAATCGCCGAGTGCGTTCATCCAACAAAGGCCAGAGTCTGGAAAGCTTCACTCGCAATTCGGTAGATGTGCTGATCCTGGTCCAGCATAAGTACGCCAGGGTGGTGTTGGTAATAACTTAGATGACACCTTTATTTCTTTCCGCATCCTTAGCGTTAGGAAATCCAATTGCGTTGCAAAGGAGCCACTATGAAGTACCTCTGCATGGTTATTGTTGACGAAAAGAAGCTCAATGCGATGTCGCCTGACGAGCGCCGAAAGCTGGATGAGGAGTCTCTTGCGTACGACGAGGTGCTTCGCAAGAGCGGACATCTTCTGGCGGCTCAGGCGCTGCAGGGCATCGAGACTGCCACAACCCTCCGATCTGTCGGCGGCAAAATCTCTATGACCGATGGGCCGTTCACCGAGACCCATGAGCAGATTGGAGGATTCGTGCTGATTGAGGCCCGCGATTTGGACGAGGCCATTCAATTAGCTTCCAAAATTCCGCCTATGCGTCTCGGTTGTGTTGAAGTTCGCCCCGTTATGGAGTTAACGCCCGGCACCGGTGCTGTCGTATAGAAGAATCGGGACCTCACAGGGGTTTGGCAACGCTATTGGGCCAGCAATGTGTCCAAACGGCGCTGGAGAAAACGACGTGTCGGTTCCTGGCGCGCAAGTGTCAGGGCACGGCGGTAGGAACGGATCGCTTCATCTCTATTCCCCAGCCTGCGGTGAAGATCGGCGCGAGAGGCATGAGCAAGATAATAATTCTCGAGGTCTCCCCGGTTGAGAATCCGGTCGACGATCTCAAGACCGGCGGCCGGACCATCGCGCATGGCGATAGCAACGGCCCGATTGAGTTCGATAACCGGCGATGGATCAAGCCCCAGCAGGACATCGTACAGTCCGCAAATCTGATTCCAGTCTGTCACTTCTGCTGATTGCGCTTCAGCGTGGACGGCAGCAATGGCTGCCTGCACGGTATACGGTCCGAATTTTTCGGAAGCCAGTGCTTGCTCCACAAGCTGGATGGCCTCGTTCATCTGATCACGGTTCCACAACGAGCGGTCTTGATGATCGAGCAGGATCAGATCGCCCCGTGGAGAGACACGGGCGGAGCGCCGTGATTCTTGAAGAAGCATCAACGAGAGGAGACCCAGCACCTCAGGCTCTGGCAGCAACTCCCGCAGCAGACGGCCCAGGCGAATCGCCTCGGAAGACAAATCACAACGAGCGAGCGAGGGCCCCGACGAAGCTGAGTACCCTTCCGTGAAGATGAGATAGATCACCTGAAGAACAGAGTCCAGGCGACCGGGCAACTCATCCGGCGCAGGCACAATATACGGAATGCGCGTGTCCCGGATCTTCGCCTTAGCGCGAACGATCCGTTTGGCCACGGTGCTGACACCGGTCAGGAATGCGCGCGCGATTTCTTCTGTCGTCAGACCGCAGACCTCTCGCAGCGTCAGGGCTGTCCGTGCTTCCGAGGGCAGTGCGGGATGACAACAGGTAAAGATCAGCCGCAGACGGTCATCCGCCAGATGCTGCTCATCCCATTGAGCCGGGTCCAGTGGCTCTTCCCGAAGACGGTTTTCAAGCTCATCGAGCGAACCGCTGATGCGAGCCCTGCGCCGCACCTGATCGATCGCCTTGAACCTTCCCGCCGAGATCAGCCATGCACGCGGATTGGCAGGAATGCCATCACGCGGCCACTGCTCCATAGCCGCCATTACAGCTTCATGGAGGGCTTCCTCGGCCAGTTCGAAATCGCCCAGTAGGCGAATGAGCGTGGCCAAAATGCGCCGCGACTCCGTCCGATAGATCGCGTCCAGTGCGGTGCGTACCTCAAAGGTGGTGGCGGCGCTCAAAAAGTCTGTCATTTCAGGCTAAGTGTACCGGGTTACGAGGTCGCAGGCATCGAGCACTCTCTTCCAACACAAGCCTGGGAGCGATCGTCTTCGTTCTCATCAGGAGGGAACATGGGGCTACCGCGGTAAAATCCGGTAGCCGAGTACGACGACAGACGAGACCGACTCATCAGTGGCGCCGGATAGCCCGGACACAAGCATGGTTCCAGGCGCTCGTGTTCACATCAGTGGTGACATTCGCTGCTTCGCAAGAGGAAGCGGCCAGTGATCCCGTTTAGGAGATTGCCCGTTTTGGAGAGCCTGGGCGTCGATCTCGGCGATTTTATCCCAGGCGGTCAGAATGAAGCCAGGAAAGAAGCGTCAGCCGAAAGAGAAGTCAGCCACCGAAATGCCGGTCTTAAAGCCGCGGGCGGCAGGAATCGATATTGGGGCCACTGAGATCTATGTGGCCGTCAATCCGGAATGTGACCCGCAACCGGTGCGCCGATTCGATACATTTACGGACGACCTGCATCGGTTGGCCGACTGGCTGAGATCCTGCAATGTGGATTCAGTAGCGATGGAATCTACGGGCGTTTACTGGATTCCACTGTTCCAGATCCTCGAAGCTGGCGGGTTCGAGGTGTGCCTCGTGAACGCCCGGTATTACCAAAATGTTCCGGGGCGCAGAACCGATGTGTCGGATTGCCAGTGGCTGCGCCACCTCCATTCGGTCGGACTGCTCCGGCCTTCGTTTCGTCCTGCAGGCCAGGTCTGCGTCCTTCGATCATTGCTTCGCCATCGTGACAGTCTGATCCAGACGGCATCCAGTCATGTTCTGAGGATGCAGAAGTCTCTCAATCAGATGAATTTGCAGATTCGCCACGTCATCAGCGATATCACCGGGGTGACTGGTCTTCGGATTCTGGAAGCAATTCTGGCTGGCGAGCGGGAGCCGGCTAAATTGGCGGCTCTGAGGGATGGCCGGGTCAGAGCTTCGGAGGAGACGATCATCAAGTCGTTGGTAGGCGATTATCGTCGGGAGCACCTGTTCACGCTTCGCCAGTCCTTGGCCATGTGGCGAAACTATCAGGTATTTATATCCGAGTGCGATCGCGAAATCGAAGCACACTTGGCCACTTTCGACGCTGCCATCGATGTTGACGCCAACCCATTACCTGCGGCCAAGCTGCAGAGTCGGGCTCGCTACACGAATCAGCCCGACTTCGATCTACGGGGGCACCTTTATCGGGTTTTCGAAGTTGACCTGACCGCCATTCCTGGCATCAGCGTCTTGACGGCGCATACATTGCTCGCCGAGGTGGGACCCGATCTTTCTCGATTCCGGAGTCCTGCAGTCAAGTCCTAAAAGTTCTGTAGATTGTCATTCCTTGGGGTAGTTGTTGCGTAAGCGTCAGAGCAACCGCACCTGTTCAGGGGCGCTCGGCTGTGATGGACTGTACGTTTAGGCCAGCGTGAGGCTGTGTTGCGGCGATGGATTTCTGCCAGGCGGCGGGGGTGAGATCGGCGAGGCGCTGGATAGAAG
>DAHXNO010000025.1 GCA_027365345.1 Granulicella sp. | reverse complement strand
GATCCCAGTACAGACTCTCGCCACGCTGCAGTGGCCGATTCGCAAACCGATGCACCATGCGAATCCTCGGCTCTCCTGCCCGCCACTGCAGCAGTGAGACGCGGCAGCTCTCCGCACCAAGATCGATACCCACCAGCGCCGGACGGACGCTCACCGCAGGAACGCCTCAGGCAGACCGCCATCCACAGGAATCAGATGACCGCTGGTGCAGCGCGCCTTCGGCCCCGCCAGGAACAGAATTGCCTGTGCGCAATCTTCCGGCTCAATCGGCTGATGCGTCAGCGTGCGGCGCGCATAAAACTCCGCCAACTGGTTGCGCAGCTCTTCGTCCGTGCTCTCCTTGTGAAACTCAATCTTGTACTTGGTCAAAGAGGCAATCACGCGGTCCCGGGGGAACATTGTCGAACCCTTCACCACCGTCGCCGGATTAATTCCGTTCACCCGCACCTTCGGGCTCAGCGAGACCGCCAACTCACGCACCAGATGGCTCAGCGCCGCCTTGCTCACATCATAGGCTTCGCTTCCCCGCTTCGGCACCACCGCATTGGCAGAGCTCGTCAGCACCACGCTGCTCTCCAGATTCTGCTCGGCAAAGATCTTTGCCGCCTCCTCTGCCAGCAGAAAATTCGCCGTCACATTCAGCTCCAGCGTCGTGCCCCACATCGCATCGCTCACCACCCCGCTCGGCGGAGCCGGAAAGATAGCCGCCGTGTTCACCAAAATATCCAGCCCGCCAAAAGCCGCAATCGTCTCCCGGATGGCTGCGGCGATCGACTCCCGGCTGCGTATGTCGATCGCCGCAACCGTCGCCGCCTCCCGCCCTGCAATCGCCTGCGCCTCCTTCGCCGTGGCCTCCGCTCCCTCCACGTCGCGGTCGGCGATCACCACATGCGCTCCACGCCCGCAGGCCAGCAGAGCGGTAGCCCGTCCAATCCCGCTCGCTCCGCCAACAATCAGCGCAATCTGTCGGCTCAACTCCTTCTCCGGCGGCTGGCGGCGGATCTTCGCCTCCTCCAGCGCCCAATACTCGATGCGGAACGCCTCCGCAGCCGGCAGCGCCACGTAGTTCGCATACACCGGGAACTCCTTCGCTGCGGCCGCGGCTCCTGCCTGCGGCAGATCACCCTCCGCCGGACCACCCTCCTCCGCCAGCGCCGTCGCTCCCTTCATCACACCGATCGCATTGCGGTAGAACTCGCCCGTTATCCTTGACTCCGCCTTGTTCTTCCCAAAGGAGAACATCCCAATGCCCGGCAGCAGCACCACCGTCGGATTCGGATCACGCATCGCCGGCGAATCCGCCGTAGCATGCCTCTGGTAGTACGCCGCATACTCCTTGCGATAGTTCTCCATCGCAGCATCAATGGCTGCCTTGACGGCGCTAAGATCCGCCCCTGCATCCACCGGAACATACAGCGGCCGAATCTTGGTCCGGATAAAATGATCCGGGCAGCTCGTGCCCAGGTGCGACAGCGCTGCCGCATCCTTGCTGTTGATAAACTCCTGCACCTCAGGCAGATCGGTAAAGCTCCCAATCAAGCGCCTCTTCCCGCTCACCAGCCCGCGCAGGTACGGCATCGCATCCAACGCTGCATCCCGGCGATCGGCTCGCGGCTTGGCCACAGCGCCCCCAAACACCGGCCCGCGCCGCCTCCCCTCGTGCGCCTCAAGAAACTGCCCTATCTGATCGATGATCGTAATCGTATTCAGATACGACTCGCGCTGCGTCTTTCCCCACGTAAAAAGTCCATGTCCGCCCAACACAATGCCATCGCAGCCAGGATTCTTCTCCACCGCGTCAAGCATCATCATCGCCAGCTCAAACCCGGGCCGCTGCCATGGCAGCCACACCAGCTTGTGACCAAACTGAGCGTTGAACTCCTCCATCTTCGCCCGACCATTGGCCGCCGCCGCCAGCGCAATCCCCCAGTCCGGATGCAGATGATCCACATGCGCAAACGGAAGAAAGGCGTGCAGAGGCGTATCGATCGACGCCGCCACCGGGTTGCCCGCATAGGCGCAGAGCGGATACTTCGCCACCATCCCGTCTTCCTGCGCCACCCCCTCGTACTGTGCCTTCAACGCCCGTACCCGGTCCAGATACAGCGTGGCAAAGCCCTTCCGCTCAATGCTGCCTAGATCTCCACCACTGCCCTTCACCCACAGCACCGCGCAGGGCTCGCCTGTCAGCGGATCGCTCTGGCGGATCTTTGAGCTGGTGTTTCCCCCGCCAAAGTTGGTAATCCGCAGATCTGCCCCCAACAGATTGGAGCGGTATCGCAGTAGCTCCGGCTCGTCCAGCCGGGAGGCGGTAGTTTCATCCCACAAGTCCTTCAAAAATCGCAGCGCCATCTCAGTCAGTTCCCGTCATCGTAGATTTCAGCTTCGAAGATCATCATGGCATATTTCCAGCCAATAGAGCAATTATTTCTATACGAGAAATCAACGGCTTATCCTGTCACGCGCCGCTATCGCTCTGCCCTTCCTCATCCGCCAGCCGCTATGCCGTGGTCCAGGACTGCAGCGTCTCCCGTGTCACCACCTTGTACTCCACATGGTTATAGGGCGCCACCATCTGTCCGCGTAAGATCGCCAGCCCAAGTTGAATCAGCCGGGGACCATAGCTGGCCGCCTCATGAGAGACCGAGCCCAACCACGGACTCCCCGGCTTGCCAATCTCCTCCAAAGCCTCCGGAATGCAATCTTGCCCAGCCAGCAACACGTGCCTCTCACGCTTCAGTTCGCGAACCGCCTGCAGAGCACCCAAAGCTCCCGTGTCCGTGGCCGCGGCGATCAGAATATGCTTGTCGCGCGGATGGCGCTTCAGAAAATCCGCTACCGACTTGCGGCTGCAATCGCGCATGCCGCGCGTGTCCATCCGAACAAAGCTCTCCACCGGCATCCCCGGCAGCTTGCCCCGAATCCCCTGAAACGCCCCGGTGATTCGGCTCTGCACCAGCGGGCCGGCCTCTTCAATATCCAGCCCCAGCACCCAATCCACCCTCTCGTTCCAGTACCGGATAGCATGGTCGGCCAACAGTTCACCAGCCTCCACCCCCACCCTGTAGTTGTCTACCCCAAAGTAGGTGGCATGGGGATGCGGAATATCCAGAGCGATCATCGGAATCCCCGCGGCTGAAATCTTGTCGGCAATGATCGGCGCTGCCTGCTGATCAATCTGGAACTCGATCACCAGATCCACTCGTCTCCGGATGAACTCTTCGGCGACTTTGATCGCCGTCGCTCCGTCGTACTCATTGTCCAGAATCACCAGGTCCACGCCGGCCTGATCTGCGGCAAACTGCAAGCTGGCCGCAACCGCCTCGGAGAACGGCATCTCCGCGCTCTCCTTCGCAAAGCCAAAGCGCACCTTGCGCGGCCGGGTCACCAGGCGGTAAAGGCCATCCTGCGAATGCGCCAGATAGCCCCGATGCACAAACGTCTTCAAAATGCGGTAGACAGTCGTCTTTGAAATCCGCGTGCGCTCATAGATCGCCTCCAGCGCCATCGGCCTGTCTTCCTGTTGTAGCAGTTCCAGGATGTCAAGCGCCTTGGAGAGAACCGGGATCAGATACAGACGTGTGGTCGAGGACTTGGACAAAGCGACGCTCCTTACAACCTGCGCTTCGAAGCAGAGAGATCAGGTCTTCTATTCCAGATATTACTCTCCTCCCCAGCACGGAAGTCCAATCCCTGCAACAGCCCACCTCTGGCTCATGCCTCCCTCATGCGTAACTGCTCACAGACCCCGAATTCCGCTCCCGCCGCTCTGCCCGAACCTTCTCCAGATACCCATTCGTGCGCAGCTCCTCCAGAGGATCCTCACGCAGGCCCCGGCTCCGCCGCCACGCCCGTACCACGGGACGAACGTCAAACCAGAACGCTGACCGCAAGCACTCCTCAGCCTCCACCAGTCGAGCGTCCTTTTGCAGCTCGGCCAACCGTTCCTGGTCGATCAACGCCGCCTTGGCAAACAACTCCTGCGCGCCGCACACCGACTGCACCATCGCCTCCAGCTTGCCCTTCAGATTGTGGCTCTGGTCAATCATGAACGCCGTCTGCTTCAATCCATACGGGTGAGAAAGCAACTCGTGAAAGATGCGAAACACCTGATAGGGATCGATCGAGCCAATCGTCAGATCGTCGTCGGCATAGCGCCGATCATTGAAGTGAAATCCGCCCAGCGCATCCTCCCGCAGCAGCCAGGCTACGATCTGCTCAATGTTCTGTGCCTGGTAGTGGTGCCCGGTGTCCACCAGCACAAACGCCTTCGCGCCGGCGTGCCTCGCCAGCAACAGCGCCATGCCCCAATCGGCAATATCGGTGTGGTAAAAGGCTGGCTCAAACGGCTTGTACTCAATCAGCATGCGCTGCTCCGGCCCCAGCTTGGCGTGGGTAGCCGCCATCGCCTCCATCAGATAATCAATCCGCCGCGGAATGCTCTGGGTTCCGGGATAGTTCGAGCCATCCGCAATCCAAAGAGAGACGTCCCGCGAATCCAGCCTCCGCGCAATCTCCACCGAGTCCACCAGGTGCTGGATCGCCATCTGCCGCACCTCCGCACTGGGATTGCAGATCGACCCGTGCTTGTACTTCTGGTCCTGGAAGAGATTGGGATTGATCGAGCCCGCCCGGACTCCATACTTCTGCTGCAAAGCCTGGATCAACGGCGCGTCGCTCACCCCGTGCGGCAGATCCCACAGCACATGCAACGCCAAAGTCGGGCTTGCCCCGGTCAGGGCATGCACCTGCGCCGCGTCCGCAAACTTCTCTTCGATCGAGGTCGCCGCCTCCGCTTGCACAAACTTCCCAAAGCGCGTGCCGGTATTGGCAAATCCCCAGGATGGAATCTCGATCGCAAATCCATCCAGGGCCTCGAAAATCTTCTCGTCGGTCGTCTTCATCTCATTACGCCCCTGAAATACCATCTCTATTGAAACACATTGACGTTGAGTATGACTCGCATACCTCCTCAAAGTCAAAACCATGCGCCGCAACCCGCCCAAAGCCAGCCGCATCGCCGCGCCCGGAGCCCCTCGGGTCCCCGATCCGCTCTCATCCTCCGCGCAGAACCATCCTTGCCATCCGGCGTCACCGATCCCCGCCCGCGCCCTCCTGCGCCCTCCATCTTTTCCTCTCTCCCCCTCCCTATGATGGAAAGGAACATGTCTGAAGCATCCCCCCTCCCCTCGCACCTCGTCTCGCATATCTCTCAAACCTTGAATCTCCCCTCCAGCGGGGTCCGCGCCGTCATCAACCTGCTCGACGACGGAGCAACCGTCCCTTTTCTCGCCCGCTACCGCAAAGAGGCCACCGGCAACCTGGATGAGGTACAGATCCGGAATATCTCCGAGCACGCTGCCTCCTTGCGTGATCTCTTGCACCGCAAGTCTACCGTCCTGGCCTCCATCGCAGAGCAGGGCAAGCTCACCGACGAACTCAAGCTCCGCATCGAGGCCATCCTCGATCGCAACGAGCTGGAAGACCTCTACCTGCCCTACAAACCCAAACGCCGCACCAAGGCCACCATCGCCCGGGAGAAGGGTTTGGAGCCCCTGGCCGCCTACATCTATGCCCAGACCGCCGGCCCTCTGGACCTCGCGGCCCTCGCCCATTCCCTGCTGGACCCCGCCATGGAGGTAACAACGCCAGAGGAGGCTCTGGAAGGCGCTCGCCACATCGTAGCCGAATGGATCAGTGAAGACGCCTCCGTGCGCAGAGAGGCCCGCGCCCTGCTCTTCGAAGAAGGCCTCATCGTCAGCCGCAAGACCATGGACGCCAAAGACGATCAGGAAAAATTCAAGATGTACTACGAGTACCGCGAGCCGGTAAAATCCATCCCCTCTCACCGCATGCTGGCCATCCGCCGCGGCGAATCCGAAGGCGTCCTCTACTGGCTCATCGAACTCGACGAGACTCGCGTCCTCGATCGCATCCGCCCCCGCATCATGCGTCACGCAGGCGACTGGACCCCCCACCTCAACCTCGCCATCGAAGACTGCTGGAAGCGCCTCTTGAACTCCTCCATCCAGGCAGAGATTCGCCTGGAACTCAAGCGCCGCTCTGACCTCGCCGCCATCGAGACATTTCAACAGAACCTCGAGCATCTCCTTCTCGCTGCGCCCGCTGGACCCATCTCCGTTCTCGGCATCGATCCCGGCCTGCGCACGGGCTGCAAACTGGCCGTCGTAGACCAGACCGGCAAGTTCCTCGCCGACGACGTCATCTACCCCCACACCGGGCGCGCCACCGAAGCCAACCATAAGCTCGCCGCCATCCTCGCCCAACACCAGGTGCGCGCCATCGCCATCGGCAACGGAACCGCATCCCGAGAGACCGACGCCTTTGTTCGTGACTTCCTCCAAACCAACAACCTCACCCACATCTTCCGCGTCACCGTCTCCGAAGCCGGAGCCAGCGTCTACTCCGCCTCAGATCTCGCCCGCCAGGAGTTTCCCAACCTCGATCTCACCGTGCGCGGAGCCATCTCCATCGCCCGCCGCCTGCAAGACCCGCTCTCCGAACTCGTCAAAGTCGATCCCAAGTCCATCGGCGTCGGCCAGTATCAGCACGACGTCGATCAGCGCCAGTTACAGCAATCCCTGGAAGCAACCATTGAAAGCTGCGTGAACCGCGTCGGCGTAGACCTCAACACTGCCTCCTGGACGCTTCTCCGCTATGTCGCCGGCATCAGCCAGCGCATCGCGCTCAACATCGTCAGCTTCCGCGATCAAAACGGTCTCTTCCGCTCCCGCGCGCAGCTTCACCAGGTCTCCGGCGTCGGCCCCAAAACCTTCGAGCAGGCCGCCGGCTTCCTTCGCGTCCGCGATGGAGACCATCCCTTGGACAACACCGCCGTGCACCCGGAGTCCTACGCCCTGGTAGAGCAAATCGCCCACTCCCTCGCCCAACCGCTTCCAGAGCTGATTCGCAACCCGCAACTCCTCGCCAACCTCGACCACACCGCCTTCTCTGCCGGAAGCTTCACCCTCCAGGACATCCTCAGCGAGTTAAAAAAGCCCAGCCGCGACCCCCGCGACCGCTTCGTTGCTCCTGCCTTTAGCGACTCCGTGCGCGAATTCACTGACCTTCAACCGGGCATGGTGCTGGAGGGCGTCGTCACCAACGTGGCCAAGTTCGGAGCCTTCGTCGATCTCGGCGTCCACCAGGACGGCCTGGTGCACATCTCTGAGATCGCCAGCCACTACATCAAGGAGCCGGCGGAGGTGCTCAAAGTCGGCCAGATCGTCAAGGTCAAAGTGCTCTCGGCTGACGCCAAAACCAAGCGCATCGCCCTCTCCATCAAGGCCCTCCAGGCCCCTGTCGGCGCCAACCGCGCCTCACGTCCCGGCAAGGCAAACAAAGCCCCCGCCTCAGCGCCTGCCTCCATCAGTGAAAAGCTCGCTCTGCTCTCCACAAAGTGGCGCACCGGCCAGATCGATTCCCCTGGGAACTAGCCCACCTGCTTGCCCTCCCGGAAAAGCTCTCCCGGAAGACCCGCGCTGGCTATATTCCATTCCGCCACTCCAGGGAGCGCCATTCTGCCCGCGAATTGACTCCCTAACTGCCACTTGTCCGGCTCCAATCCCACCCCCATCTGCGCCGTCGTCACGCTCCGAGAAGCAGATCGGAACGTGTTATATTTTTATGTAACGCATCGCAGGGAGGCGCAACATGTATAAAACTCATCTCCGCAAAGTGGGTGGCTCCATCATGCTGGCCGTCCCACCAGCCTTCCTCGACCAACTCAACCTGCAAGTTGGCGCCACCGTCGGCCTTGACTTGGATCACGGCTGTTTGGTGGTCAACCCCAACCCACGGCCGCGCTACACGCTCGCAGGGCTGCTGGCCGCATCAGACTATTCGCAGCCGCAACCTGCCCAGGAACGTGAATGGGTCGATGCGCCCACTGTGGGTGGCGAGCTGATATGAGGCGCGGGGACATTTATATGGTGTCTCTCGACCCGACCACAGGGCATGAACAAAGCGGCAGCCGCCCCGTCCTGGTCGTCTCGCCCGCCGAGTTCAACCAGGCTACCAAGCTCCCCGTGGTTCTGCCGATTACCAATGGCGGCGACTTCGCTCGACGTCTGGGTTTCGCGGTACCAGTGACAGGTATCAAGACCACCGGCGTCGTGCGCTGCGACCAGCCCCGCGTTCTCGACCTTGCCGCCCGCCATGCCCGCAAGGTGGACTCCTTACCGGCGTCCATCATGGAGGACGTGCTGGCGAAGGTCGCCACGCTCTTCGCGTAGCCTCACTCTGCCAATGTCTCGCCGGATAGAGCCCTGGCAACTCTGATCTTCACTGCCTGGCAGCATGCAGCGTGCCGACAGCCATGCAATAGAACCAGTGCCCGCGAAGTGCTGCATCCAGCCAGCCCGAGCCCAACAGAGACTATCCTGTAAACGCCATGACCAACAGCCCGGCGACACCACACAGCGCTCCATCCCACGCCCAGGTTCTTCAGGACGATCTCACCTTCCTGAAGAACGCTACCCTTGTCGATGGCTCTGGCGCTACCCCACGCACCGCCGATCTCCTCTTCGTCGGCGAGCGCATCGCAGAGATTGGAACCCTCACCCCTCCCTCCCACGCCCGCATCCTGGACTGCACCGGTCTCATCGCGGCGCCTGGTTTTGTGGACGCCCACAGCCACTCCGATCTCCAAGTCCTCCAGGGCAGACTGGAAAAGACGCGCCAGGGCGTCACCACAGAGATTGTGGGCAACTGCGGATTCTCTCCTTACCCCATGGCGCAACACGCCCCGGCCGTCCAGCAGTTTGCCAACGGCATCCTCTGCGGCCATCAGGACTGGGGATGGCCCACCGCCTCAGCCTATCTTGAAGCCCTCTCCAGCGCTCCCTTCGCCAGCGTCTACTCTCTCATCGGCCATGGCAGTCTACGCATTGAGGTCGCAGGCAACCAGCAGCGGCCCCTCACGGAACCGGAATTGGATCAAATGGAACATCTGCTCGATGACGCTCTCTCTGCCGGCGCCATTGGCTTCTCCACCGGGCTCATGTACGCTCCCGGCTCCTGCGCGCCCCAATCGGAACTCGAGCGCCTCTGCCGCGTGGTCGCCCGGCACGGCAAGGTCTACGCAACTCACATGCGCAGTTACTCCTTCGGGCTCCTATCCGCCGTAGAGGAGCAGTTGGAGCTCGCCCGGCGCACTGGCTGTCGGCTGCAGATCTCGCATCTGCAGGCAGTCGGCCGTCCCAACTGGCCCCATCAGGCGGCTGCACTTGAACGCATCGAAGCCGCCGCGCAGAACGGCGTCGACGTCGCTTTCGACTGCTACCCCTACACCGCTGGAAACTCCACCCTCACCCAACTGGTCCCGCAGTGGGCGCTCGACGGCGGCCTTGACGCTCTCGTCCTCCGCCTTCGCGATCCACTCCTTCGCCGCCAGATTCTGGACGAGACACGCTCCTCCATGGCGGTGCCCTGGACAGACGTTGTTCTCACCTCCGTCGCATCCAGCAAAAGCCAGCCTCTGGTCGGCCAGAGCCTTGCCGCCATCGCCCTCCTTCGCCGCCAGGATCCTGCTGAAACCCTGCTGGATCTGCTCATCGAAGAGCACGGCGAAGCAACCATGCTCACCTTCAATCAAAGCCTGGAGAACCTTCGCCAGACCCTCACCCATCCCCTCTCTATCATCATCACGGACGGTCTCTACGTGCGCGGCAAGTCTCATCCTCGCCTACACGGAACCTTCCCTCGCCTGCTCGGCGAACTCTGCCGCGACCGCCATTGGCTCACCATTGAAGACGCCGTACACAAGATCACAGGCAAACCCACGGAGCGCTTCGCCATCCCCCACCGTGGCCTGCTCAAGCCCGGCTGCTACGCCGACCTCACCCTGTTCGATCCAGCGGCCATGGACAGCAAGGCAGACTATGACGCCCCAGAAACGCCTCCCACCGGAATCCACCACATCTTCCGCAACGGGAAGAAGATAGAGCTCCCGCCCGCGTCACCTGCTGCCCCGGAACAAACTGGAGGCCACTCCCATGCCTGATCTCCATCCGCAGCCCAACGCTGCTCCCTCCCCAACCCAACCGTCCTCTCTAATTCCACCCCATCAAAAGGGACTGGGATGCATGACCACCGCGCTCTCCGCCGACCAGATTGCATCCCTGCGCTGGAACCTTCTTCACGAAGATCTCAGCCTGCCCACCGCCGTTCTCTACGCCGACAAACTGAATCACAACATCGCCTGGATGCAGGAGTTCGCAGAACGCTACGGAGCCGTTCTCGCTCCTCACGGCAAGACAACCATGGCGCCCAAACTGTTCTCCATGCAGCTCGCAGCGGGAGCATGGGGAATCACCCTGGCCACCGCGCCGCAGGTCTCCGCCGCGTACCAGCAAGGAGTACGCCGCATCCTCATGGCCAATCAGTTGGTCGGCCGGCAAAACATGGCCATGATGGCCGCACTCCTCCACGACCCCGCCTTTGAGTTCTTCTGCCTGGTAGACTCCGCGGCCAACGTCGAGCAGCTTGGCCGCTTCTTTCAATCCTCCGGCAAGCAACTGCATGTCCTGCTGGAAGTCGGAATGGAAGGCGGCCGCACCGGCGTACGCAACCCGCGCCAGACCGAAGATCTGCTCCAGGCCATCTCCCATTGGCGGCAGCAGATTCTCTTATCTGGCGTTGAGATCTATGAAGGCGTCAGCGAAGACGAGTCCGCCATCCGCAGCCTTCTCCACCGCACCCTGGATCTCGCCCGCAGCCTGGCCCGCGCGAACCTCTTCCAACGAACCCCATTCCTCCTCTCCGGCGCAGGCTCTGCGTGGTACGACCTTGTCGCTGAAACCTTCTCCGCAGCGGCCCTCGAATCCCCCGCACAGATCGTGTTACGCCCCGGCTGCTACCTCACCCACGATGCTGGAGCCTACGCCGTGGCCCAGGCCCGCATCCTGGCCGGCAACCCGGTAGCTCGCCAGATGCCGTCCTCTCTCCAGCAGGCGCTCCAGCTCTGGGCCTACGTACAGTCCATCCCAGAGCCGGCAAAGGCCATCGTCGGCCTGGGAAAGAGAGACGCCTCCTTCGACTCCGGTCTCCCCTCACCCGCGCTTCATCTCTCTCCAGCCACCGGCGATCTTCAGCCCGCGCCGGCTCACTGGAGGCTGACCCGCATGATGGATCAACACGCCTATCTGCACATCGACCCCGCTGATCGGATCGCTGTGGGCGACATGATCGGCTTCGATATCTCCCACCCCTGCCTCACCTTCGACAAATGGCGCTACCTTCCCCTCCTCGACCGCAACTATCAAGTGATTGACGTCATCCAGACCCTCTTCTGAGCCCGCACTGCATCGCTCTTCCTCGCCTAAAACTGGAATCGGCTTCCGAACTGAAACTGGCGCGGCGTATTCACATCGCTGGTGATCAACCCAAAGGTTGCAGCGACAACGGGCTGTGTCTCCAGGTCATCGATCGCGGGCACAGAGGGTTGAGCAAACTGCGGCGTGTTGGTCACGTTGTAGCAACTGACCTCAAAACGCAGCCTGCAGGATGCACCCATCTTGAAGTTCTTGCAGAGCGAGACATCAACTTCCTGGCTGCCCTCGTTGCAGCCATGGTCTTCAAGCAATGGAGCATCAGCAGAGAGAAACCGCGGCTAGAAGCGAACCGCCGTTGCCCGGCGGGCCATCGCCTCGAACTCGCGCCGCCATGCCTTCCCTGAGTACTTATCCGCCACCGCTACCACGATGTGTTGCGGCGTGATGCCAAGATCGCGGTTCCGCCCCAGTCCCTGTAAACACGAGGGGCAGTTGGTCAGCACCATCTTACGATCGTCGCTCATGTCCTTCTTCAACGATTCACGCTTGCGCCGCAGCATCTGATCGGTGATGTCCGGCCGCGAGAGCGAAAGCGTTCCAGCCTCGGAGCAGCAGTGCGGCACAGCGGTTATGGAGTCGAAGCCGCCTATATGCTGGAGCACGCTGCCAGCCCTGCCCGCGAGCGAATCGTGGCAGGGCGCGTGATAGAGGTAGTAGCCAGAACCATCCAGCTTCAACCCAACCTCCGCAAGATAGGCCGTGATATCGACGATCCGGCTGAAGAGGGCCTCAGTGTTCATCGCGCTCAGGCCCTCTTTGCAGGTGCCACAAGTGATTACGCAGGCATCGAAATCGAGGTGCGCGAACATCTCGCTGATCTGCGCAAACAGAATCGAGTCCCGCAACACGTTGCGTGACACCTGCGCCGTCATCGCATTGGCGTGGGCGGGAAAGCCACAACACAGGAAGGGTGGCGGCAGCACAACACGCTGGCCCATCTCCAGCAGCATGTAAATGGCAGCCATGGAAACATCACTGAACAAGCGCTCGCTGCCGCAACCTGGAAAGTAGAAGACGGTCTTGGTCTCTCCGCCCTTCACGGGCCTTACAGGTTCAAAGAGAAGCGCCTGATCCGGCTCGCACTTTGGCAGAACGTCGCGCAACGTCCGCGCAGGCACAGGCGCAACTGCGGATTTGAGCATCTGCAGCGGATAGAAGCTTGACGCTACGTTGAGCGACTGCAACGGAGCAACCAATTTGCTGCCGATACGCTGCACCGTTCCGCCAATCTGCACGATTGATGTCCGGAAGACCTTGTTGAAGGTGGGAGCCTGACTATCCAGGTAGCGCAAGGTCATCTTCGTCGCCATCGGTGTGTGCTTGAAGCCGCTGCTGGCAAGGATTTCACGCTCCAGCACTGAAACGGCGCCCGTGTCGATATCGACCGGGCATGGCGCAAGGCACTTGTGACAGAGGGTGCAGTGATCGGCCAACTCCTCCAGCCAGGTCAGCAACTCAAAACTCGCCGAGAGCTTGCGTTGCGCGTCATAGAGGAGTGCCTCAATCAACGAGCCAATGGCCAGATTCTTGTTGCGTGGATGATAGAACATCCCGCTGCCGGGATAATTGACGCAGCAGTTCGGCTTGCACTTGCCGCAGCGCACACAGTGAGCAATCATCTTCGAGAGCTCTTCGAGCTTTCCATGCTGCAGAATCCTGGCTTCCAATTCGAGCATGTTGAACGATGGCGTGAAGACGTGACCAAGCGCCTGATAATCCTGTAATTTGCCAGGGTTCATCAAACCATCAGGATCCACTTCGGCCCGATAGGCCTCAAGATCGGCCACCCGTGCGGGATCAAGATACTTGAGCTTGGTGATGCCAATGCCGTGCTCGCCAGAGACTACTCCGCCCAGCGCCACCACCTTGGCCATCACATCGTCAATGCGCATATCGGCCCGTTTGAGCATGGGACGGTCGTTTGAAAGCACGGGGATATTCACGTGCACGTTGCCATCGCCGGCATGCATGTGCGTGGCTAGAATGATGCGGCGATCGCGCACCTCCTGATAGGCCTTTTCGATGGCTTCGAGAATAGACGTGTAGCCGCGCAGCAGGCTCTCGAGATTGCGCCTGAAGGCTTCAAGCTGCGTGAGCGAGCGCAGAGATTCTCTGTCTTCGGATTCGACGCGCTGACGAAA
This sequence comes from Granulicella sp., assembly GCA_027365345.1. GTDB lineage: Bacteria > Acidobacteriota > Terriglobia > Terriglobales > Acidobacteriaceae > Granulicella. Next base: position 5,560 of record DAHXNO010000025.1, on the reverse strand, counting down.
CTGCACGAAGAGTTCCTCGCGGGTTGTAGCCTGCGCTGCAAACTGCTCCGGGTCTTCTTGGGCGAGCAGGCTGCCAAGGATCTCTTCGGCGCGTGCGGCAAACTGTAGCTGCGAGTAGCGCTCTTCAGAGGTATTCACTTCATCGACGAAGTCTGCGAACTCGGCCAGCGCCTCCAGCGGAAGAACAATATCTTCGTTCATCTTGAAGGCATTCGTGCGGCGTGCAATCGCGCCCAACTTCTTGCGGTCCTGCCAGAATCGCGTAGCCTCTTCCTTATCGCGCGCCACAAACATCGCTGTGTTGGAGTGCGCGGCAAGCAACCTGCGGATGCGCTCAACCCCGCGTTGGGTCTGCGCCATATCATCCCCGGCCACATCGATCAGCAGCACGGCGCGCGGGGTCTGTGCGCGGGCGGCCTTCACCTTGTAGTTGATGGCGCGAATGTACTCGTCGTCGAAGTGCTCCAGAGCAAGCAGCGTCTCCTCATGATCGGCGGCATAAGCGAATGCTCTGGAGAGCTCGACAATGACGCGGCTGGCTTCGTCAAAGTCCCTGCCGAAGAACTCAAGGCAGATCGTCTGTTTGGCCTTGTACGCGGGATAAAGAATGAAGCGGGCCGAGGTGATAACGCCGTCCGTGCCTTCCTTCTGCAGGCCGGGCACACCGCCCAGCGCCTTGTTCGTGATGTCCTTCCAAAGCCCCTTCTTGCGGATCTCGGCGCCCCGCAGGCTGATGGACTTAAGCTTCGCCCCTTGCTCATCACGAATCTCAAAGACCACCGAGTCGTTGGGCAGGATCTTGCGCAAGGGATGATTAACGCGAGCGACGGTCCAACTCTTGCCGCCGGGCATCGCAATCGTCCATTCGAGCAGGTTGTCGATGCATGTTCCCCAACGGACCGCCATCTTGCCACCGGCATTTTCTGCAATGTTGCCGCCGATGGTGCTGGCCCACGCGCTGGTAGGATCGGTGGCGAAGACAAGACCATGCTCACTGGCGTGCTCCATGGCCATCTCCGTCACTACGCCGGCCTCAACGTCCGTCACGTGCGTGGTCACCTTTGCGCCGTTCTCCAGTGTAAGTTCACGCTCAGAGATTGAGCGGATGTGATTCATGCGCTCGGTGTTGATGATGATGCAGCCGGAACGCAGCGGCACCGCGCCGCCCGTCAGGCCAGTTCCCGCGCCACGGGGAATCGCCTTCAGGCCAAGTCTGGCGATGGCAGCCAGGAGAGGTGCCACGTGTGCCTCTGTCTCTGGAGTAATAACAGCCAGTGGCAGATACAGTCGCCAGTCAGTAGCGTCCGTCGCATGGGAGACGAGCGAGAATGGATCGAAGAGCACATTCTCTGCGCCCACAATGGGGCCCAGTTCCCGCTTGATGCGCATACGCAGGTCGGGCATGCTGCTCACATCCTGGCGGAACTGGTCAATCAGCGTGCGGCAGCGCGCCAGCGTGTCCAGCACGCGAGCATCACCGTTCGCAGCACCTGCAATCGCATCCACATCCTTGCCGATCTGCTTGAACAGACCTTCGCTGCGTGACGGGGAGTCAAGCAATTCCTGGAACAGGTACGGGTTGCGGCGATGAATCAGCAGATCCCCAAAGATGCGCATCAGGCGCCGCGCACTGCGGCCGGTAACGCGCGCACTGCGCAGGCCCTCGAGAACTTCGACAGTCTCGGACCCCAGCAGAAAAGAAATCGCCTGAGCATCATCTGCCGAGGTGTAGTTGAACGGAATCTCGCGCGTGCTGATCTGTCTGCTCCCGGTCGCTTCGCTCATAGGTTCCACCGTCCCTTGCCTGCATTGTAGAGGCGAAACCCTCAGCAAGGATGTGATGGACTCCACCCTCCATCGAGAAAGATTCGTTGGTCATCGAGAAGATGCGGCGCGCCTCCAGTTGTCCGTTTGAGATCCAGCATTCTGTGCCATAATGGCCCCGTCCGGCGGGATGCAACCATCCTGAGCCTCTCGTAGAGCAAGACATCAACTCCCTCGCTCCCTGCGTGCGCAGACGATCCTGATCCGCCGCGCCCCCACCCACGCAGTAATATCATCGGATGAGCGCTACAGCCATCACATCCGTCGCCACGATATTCATAGCTGCCTTCGTTGCATTCATCAACCTCAACCAATGGAGAATCAGCAGAGACAAACTACGGCTAGACCTGTTCAACAGGCGCTTCGACGTATATCTGCGCGTCCTCGACTACTACCAGGAATTCTTTAAAGTCGAAGGTGTTCCAAGCGACTCCATAACCACATCATTCATCAAGGCTGTGCGAGAATCGCGTTTCATATTTCCAAAGGCCTCCGGGATCTTTGAGTTTCTGGAGGAGTTCTGGCACCGCGCAGATAAGTTCGCCAAAAACATCGCGAGAAGGGACGGGGATGCGGAATGGATTTTGAATACCATGGCAACCCTTGAAACCAAAATGGAGCCATACGTCAAGTTCAAGAATTTGTAGCCCGTCCAACAACCAACAGCCCTGTAGGCACGCCGCCCAGGTCACCAGTCCACGCATGATCGCCCGCTCCGTTGGAAGCGGAATCCTTTGCTACGCCAGTCATCGTTGCCCCCAAACATTACCTCAACATTCGGGCGTCGACGCACCGCTGGGGTAGGTAACGTCTCCGCTCACGCTTCCATGCCCAGCCTGCGCCCGTGCGGAAACTCCCACACTCAGCAGCATCACAGACAAGCACAACGTTCGGCAGAACGTTCGGGGCAAACCAGACACACGGAGTCCCCGGGACAAAATCGAGCCTGCACAGCTCTGTAACCCTCCAAATTTCCACGCATTCAGCACGGCCTCAGAAACTTCTGGACTTGAAACGTTTGAATAGTGTAAAAACTAGAAACAATTTGCGATTCTGTCAGGGGAAATCCTGGCCACCGCCAGACCCGTTTTTCCTTCACCGCCGGAGCACCAGCCCATGGCCACTCTCCGTGTGCAGATTCACAGAAGGAGTCGTTCGTTCGTGCTCAAAAGAAGTGACCGCAAATCCGGACATGTAACCCTGTCAGACGTAGCGCGCGCCTGCCAGCTCTCCGTCTCCACCGTCTCCATTGTGCTCAGTCAGGCGCCGCTCTCCTTGCGTCTGGCTCAGGCCACGCGCGAGCGCATTCACGCCACCGCTCGACGCCTCGGCTACCATCCCGACGCCTACGCCCGCTCCCTGCGCAACCGCAGCACCAGGACCATCGGTGTGCTCGCCTATGACATGTCAGACCCCTTCTGCGTCCCGGTCGTCCGCGGTATCGAGCAGGATCTCCAACTCATCGATTACTTCTCTCTGCTTGTCGATGCGCAGACCGAGCGCAAGCTCTTCGATAGCTCTCTGCGCATGATCCTCGAGAGGCGCGCCGAGGGCGTCATCGTCATCGCCAGTTGGATATTCGAAGAGGCCAACCTGCTCGCCGACATCAAAAAGAATCGCGTCCCCATCGTCATCGTCGGACGCGATCTCACCGAGCGCAGAATCCCATCTTTTCTCGTCGATAACCAGGCCGGCGGAGCCATGGCCATCAACCATCTGCTCGCCCTCGACCATCGCCACATCGCCGTCATCCGCGGCCCGGATGACCTCTTCGATAGCCAGCCTCGCTGGGCGGGCATTCAGCAGGCCGCCACCCAGGCTGGCGTCCCGCTGGACCCGCGTCTGGTCGTCTCGCTGCCCAACCGGGTCGATCCAACCTCTGGATTTGACGGCGGTCTTCAACTCGCCCGGCAGATGATCTCCTCCGCGCCCGGCTTCACCGCAGTGCTTGCCTTTGACGATCTTACCGCCCTCGGCGTCGTGCGGGGCCTCAAGGAAGAAGGCTTGCGCGTACCGGAGGACTGCTCCGTCATCGGCTTCGATGACATCCTTCCCGCCGCCGTTTGCACTCCCGGCCTAACCACCATTCGGCAGCCCCTGCACGATATGGGATCGCTCGCCACCCAGCATCTGCTCCATCTCCTGCAACAACCCAATCGAGAATACCCATCCGCACTTAAGCCTCACATGCTGGCGCCGGAGCTCGTCGTGCGCTCCTCCTCGGCGCCACCCCATGTCAAACAACGCGCCCGGTCCGCTCCCACTCCCCGGAATTCTCCAACCCGTTCTGCCCGTTGGGCCACTCCAACCCAGCGGTAAACAAAGGTTTTCCCATGTCTTTCACCTGCGCCACCCATCCGGAACAACGCTCGAACGCCCCTTGGGGCCGCCGGGCGGAGAGGACACTCATACCCATGAATCCTGCAAAGCGCCGCGCCCTGTATCGTGCCAACCTATGTTCAGTTAGCCAATCGGTTGGACTTCTTCTTCTCTCCATCCTCCTCATTCCGGCGTTGCACGCCGCCGATCCCATCCCTCCCAACCAAACGCCCTTGCATACCGGCTGGCGTCTCCAGTCCTCTTGCAAACTCAAAGCCACCGGGGATGCCATCTCCCTTCCCGGCCTCTCCACCCAGGGCTGGATCAGCGCCACCGTTCCCTCTACCGTGCTCGCCGCGCAGGTCGCTGCCGGCCTCCTGCCCGATCCCTACTACGGGGACAACCTGCGCAAGATCCCCGGCACATCCTACCCCGTCGGCCAAAACTTCTCCAACCTGCCCATGCCTGTCGACAGCCCCTACCGCTGCGGCTGGTGGTTTCGCGATGAGTTCACTGCCCCCTCTTCAGACCAGAAGGGAGCCCGCTTCTGGCTGCGCTTCGCCGGCATCAACTATCGCGCTGACATCTGGCTCAACGGCCACAAGGTCGCTGACGCTTCGCAAATCGCCGGAGCCTACCGCCGCTACCATCTGGATGTCACCGGCCTCCTCAAACCCGGCCAGAAGAACGTCCTTGCGGTCGAAACCTTCGCCCCCACCCCCATGGATCTCGGCATTAACTGGGTCGATTGGAACCCCGCGCCACCCGACAAAGACATGGGCCTCTGGGGAGCCGTGGACCTCGTCCGCTCCGGCCCGGTCGCCCTGCGCCACCCCACCGTCGTCACCCACTTCTCGGATGACCGCCTCGATACCGCCAACCTCACCGTCTATGCGGAGCTTCAGAACGCAACCAGTCAACCGCTCCAGACTGTCGTCTCTGGCGTCGCGGCCGGCGCTCATTTTCAACAAACCGTCTCCCTCGCCCCGCACCAGCAGCGCACCGTCGTCTTCACCCCGCAGCAGTTCCCTCAGCTACGCATTCACAATCCCAGCCTCTGGTGGCCCTGGCAGATGGGTGACCCGCACCTCGAGCATCTCTCCGTCACCGCTGCCGTCGCAGGCCAAACCAGCGACCAGAAGACCGTCGAATTCGGCATACGCGAGGTCACCTCAGAGCTCACCGGAACCGGCAGCCGCCTCTTCCGCATCAACGGCAAGCCGATCCTCATCCGCGGCGGTGGCTGGTCGCAGGACATGCTGCTCCGCTCCGATCCGCACCGCCTGCGGCAACAGTTCCGCCTGGTCCGCGACCTCGGCCTCAACACCCTCCGCCTGGAAGGCAAGTTGGAAACCAGCGACTTCTTCCGTCTGGCCGACCAAAACGGCATCCTCGTGATGGCCGGCTGGTGCTGCTG
>DAHXNO010000011.1 GCA_027365345.1 Granulicella sp. | reverse complement strand
CCAGGCTCGCTGAAGCGTAGCCGCCCACAGCGGACGCAACCATAGCCGCCACGCACAGGCGCCACACCACCTGTCCGTCCACAATGAAGATCACAAAGGCAATCCCGTTGGCCAGCACATTGGCCACCACCTTCAGGGCATCGATGGCGTGGATATCTTCATATCCAAACAGCGCCAGCAGCGTCATAAACACGAACCCCGCCCCAGCACCAAAATAGCCCACATAGAAACTCACCACGATTGCGGCAAGAAACAGCGGCAGACGGCGCGGCGCATGGGACTGCTCCGCGGAGGCGTCCCTTTGCCGCTTCAGCTTGCGCCTCTCCAGGGCGCGTGTCACCGGCCCGCTGACGGCGAAGATGGAGGCAGCAAACAGCAGCAGCCACGGAACCAGGTGCAGAAAGGTCTTCTGCGGCGTATTCAACAGAACCACTGCTCCTGCCGTTCCGCCCAAAAGCCCGGCCAGCCCCATCAGCGCGGCGGCGCGCAGGTTCTTGCGCCCATCGGGTCAGTAAGCCGCCACCGAGGTCAACTGGCCGGGCCAGATGGCGACGGTATTCGTAGCATTGGCCTGCACGGGGAGTATCTTCATAACCAGCAGCGCAGGAAAAGAGAGAAACGATCCGCCCCCGGCCACGGCATTCAGCACGCCGGCCAGAAACGCGGCCACCACAAGCCACACCCAGTGCCAGTTGATCGCAGCCAAAAGGCTAAAAAGATTAGATAGAGACCCCATGCTCTTTCATGGTATCGCGCCGCGGCGGGCAGGCCCGTCAACGGCAGCATCCAGCAAGTTCTTCCTCCCACTAACCCAACTTCCCGCACGTCCTCGTGGTATACAGATCCCTCTGACTCAATGAGCCAATCAGCACACAACGGCCCAGCCTGGAGCATTTTCCCCGTAGGTGTAGGCCGGCAGATTGAGATGGATGGGCGTTTTCCCCAATGAAAACGCCACTGCACAATCGCTTTTGGATACCCATCAACGGAGAAAATGCTCTAAGCCGCAATCCGAGATCTCGCATCCGCAGGGAACCTCATTCGTTCCTCTTCTCGTGAGATCCCTACAACGCGCTGCTTCCGCGGATCTGTGAAGAAGTAGTCCATGCCGACATTGGAGCCGGTGGCAATGCGAACAAGCGTTGGGAGCGTCGGACAAGCTGCACATTCTCCAGCTTTGCAAGCATGGCCCCGGAAGACCTGTGCGCTCAGCCAATTGAGCCAAACCCATGCTCTTGTGCCGTCGCGCGGATCTTCACCTGCCGCCAATCGCAAAAGGGCGGATCAGCTCATCAATGACGTCTGTTTTGACCTGTTCACGGGATATTTCGTGCCTATCAAAATTTCCATGCATTCTTTGCCTGGCACTCAAGCGAGTTGCATCCGCGACCAGATCTTACCTGTTATTCGCATTATTTTCTAGCTACCTTGGGACACAGACGGCGCAATCAGATCTCTCCCGAGCAATCTACCTGATCAAGCCTGATTCGGCACATCGCACCAAACGAGGCATGTCTGCTATGCGTCTCCCGTCGCGTCTGTCTATGGCGGCTCCCATCGTCGCACTGGCTATGCTGGTCTCCACAAACAATGTCTTTGCACAAAGAACCGCACCCATCGAAGCTGGTCGCACCACCGTTAACCTCGCCTGCAGCTCTGTCACCGCCCTCGGCGTATCGCCCGGCGCCGTCGGCCCCACGCGGCTCTGTAACGGCATCGTCAACCTCCCGGTGATCGGCGCGGCCTTTCATCGTGACACCGCCCGTGGCCGCATTCTGCACACCGGAGGGCTTCCTCTCACTGCCGGGGAGACACAGGTCACTCTCCAGAGCTTCGTCATCGACACCACGAACGCCCCGGTCATAACAGGCCTGGTTTCCGTGGACGGAACGTTTCTGGGGCGCTTGCCCCTCTTTGATCTCGCTCTTCCCAGCGGGATCACTCTTTCACTCAAGCCCCGTCACGGTCTGATCATCCTGCAGGGGGTTGGAGTCTCTCTGGACAACACAGCAGCGGGCGCTCTCAACAGGGCCTTTGATGTCTCCGCATTTACAGGCGGATCCGGGATCAGCACACAGCATCGGTCACCCTCGATCTTCCCAATGGGTATGACGCACACCGATACTGACCCTCCTTGGTGGGGCATTCTGCGCGTCGTTCGACGCCCCATTCCTCAGAGCATGTTTACGATCTTCACACTTTGATGGCGTCCGACACCATCGTGCAAAAACCGTAGACAGCCTCTCAACAAGTTCGCCCCACAAGCCACAGCATCACCAACTTAGAAGGAGCAGCTCTGTTATGTCTTTACGATTCATTCCAGCCTTCGTCCTGGTCTCCGCGCTCGCGGTGACCACCGGTTGTAACAATATGATGTCCTCATCGTCCATGATGAGCACCACTCCCACCACTCCCTCCGTCCTCTCTCAGTTGACCACCACAACCACCATCGGTTCCACGGTGGACGTGGGTGGCTCTCCCGGCTCTCCCGGCGTGGGCGACACCAATCCCTATGGGCTCGCCATCGTCCCAAGCACCGTGGTGAATACCACCCCGGTGGCCAACAGCAGCCTCGTGGTCAGCCCCGGCGATCTGATCGTCTGCAACTTCAATAGCAGCGCCGGCAACGGCGTCGGCATGGGAACCACGATGGAAGATCTAAAGCCTGTAGCCGGCTCAAAGCCCGTCCGCATTGCGCAAAGCCCCTTGTTGCAGGGCTGCGATGCGCTCGCCGTCAATCCCTCCAAGGCCTTTATCTGGGCCGCGGCCTATACCGCCAATGACAACCCGGTTGTGGAACCCACCGGTGCCACCACCACCAGCATTACCTCCAGCTATATGTGGGATCAGCCCTGGGGCCAGATCTTCGGCTCTCCCATGCCGGCTATGGGCTCCACGGCCACGTCTCCTGAGGCCTTCTATATCTCGAACGCCGGCGACGGCTCGATTGTTCAGGGCCTGGTCTCCACGTCTCCCCCGACCTACACCAAGATCATCACCGGCATTCCTGTGAGCGTGAGCTCCACCTACGGTGTTCTGGCTCCGGCAGGGCTGACGTACGATCCCTCCTCTGACACGCTTTACGTCGTCTCCAGCGATACCAACAGCGTGCTGGCCTTCACAGGTGTCTCCACATACGTTGCGAACAGCGTCAACGTCACGTACACCCCCGGCTCGTCCTCCGGCGGATATTACTCCAGCAGCATGGCTGGGTCTTTCTCCTTCAGTGGTCCCAACGCCTCGCAGGCCAAGGTGATCTACTCCGGATCGCCGCTCAACTACCCCATAAGCGCCGCTCTTCTGTATAACGGCGACCTGGTGGTCGGCAACACCGGCGACAACAATATGGTTGAGATCTCTCCCTCCACCATGATGGCTGTCGGCACCAAGTCAGTGGATAGCGGCGCGCCCGGCGCCATCTTCGGGATCGCCACCAGCGGCACCAGCCTCTCCACCCAGGAGGTCTACTTCAACGACGATAACACCGACATGGTCATGTCCCTGAGCCAGTAACGCATGTCTTCTGCTGCTCCATCCATCGAGACGCCCCTTGAGGGCGTCTCGATGATTTAAGAGCAATCATCGTGTCTTTTCATCAAGGCTGCGTGACGTGGTAGAGGGGAGATTGTTAGTGTCGAAGGAGAGCCCGACAAGGGCGAGGACAACGTGACCGGTATGTGAACTGCACGTAGGATCAAGGGAGTGAAGTTTAATTTTGCAGAGCGGCCAGGCGGCCCTTCTGGGTAACTTTCCAGCGGTCGGGTAGCCAGCCGGGCAGGTCGCTGATGTGCAGCGTCTGCAAGTTGACCAGCAATTGCGTGAGATAGATCCGAGGATCGATGTCGTGACGGCGGCAGGTTGAGGTAACGCTGGCCAGGATAGAGCATCTTCCCCGTAAGTGTAGTCCGGCAGATTGAGATGGATGGGCGTTTCCCCCAATGAAAACGCCACTGCACAATCGCTTTCGGATACCCATCAACGGAGAAAATGCTCTAAGCCTGAGCGGACTCGCAAATAAAAGGAACCGGACCCTATGGAAGCAGCGCGGCAAGATCGACCTCACCAGCCAGGGCCCGATCAACAACATCCACAGGGTCAGGGAACGCCGGACTGCCTGGCGACCAGAGTTCGACATCCCCGGCGTGGGCGTCGTAATACTCTGGGCTGACGGTGATACGGAGCTTCTCCATGCCGGGGGTAACGTACCGGAATTCGTTACTGTCCATCGCCTCCACTTTGGCGTCCGGTAAGAATACTTCATTGCGGGCGAGAACATCACGAAGATCTCCCAGGCCATAGAGGGCTTCTGGGCGTTGGTCCATCTCAAGTTCGGAGACTACCAGGCTGTCCAGGTCGAAGGAGGTTCCCTCGGTAGTCGCAATCGCCTCTTCAATTCCGGGAATGAGCCGGTTGCCGCCCGCTGCGCTATCCGTGCCCAAAACGGCTGCCGCAATTCTCTGCGGAACGCTGGAGAGAATCGGCTGAAGTTTGCCCACGACGGACGTGAAGAATCCTATCCGCTCTTGAAGCACCCGAAAAACGGATGTCTCGATCGTGTCATCGTACTGGAGGTTCACGATCCGAATCTTTGGGTACTTCTGGCCGACGCGATCAATTCGCCCGATCCGCTGTTCAACGCGCATCGGGTTCCACGGCAAATCATAGTTAATGAGCGCACCACAGAATTGAAAATTCAGACCCTCGGCGGCAGCGTCGGTGCACAACAGAACGTCCGCCTCTCCATTCTTGAACCTGCGTTTTGCCTGGTCACGTGGTATCTGCTCCCACCCGGAGTCGCCCGTCGGGATCTCTCCGCCTCGTCCTGAATAGCACATCATCTTCAATCCGGGCGCGGTCCGCAGTTGATCTCTCAAGAAGTTCATCGTATCCGTAAACTGCGTGAAAACCATCACCTGGTTGTAGCCACTGGCACGAAGCTCATCGATTACGGTTCGAAGCGCACGCGCCTTCGTATCGGGTGGAAGGCTGCTTACGCGAAGGAGCAAATCTTCAATCGAAGAGCGCTCTTCAAAGTTCAGCGCCTCGCGCTCCATCTCTGTCACCTCGTCGGAGTCAAGCAGCTCTTCTGCAAGATCATCATCGGGTAAATCCTCGTCCGTCGTACCGGAGATGGACCCATCCCCTCTCTTGATCGCTGCCAGCCGTTTCTCCAATGTCTTGGATAAGGCATAGAAGCTGCTGGCCAGGCGCTTGCGATAGATCGTCATCACAAAACCAACGGCGGTCTTTGTCGATGCCGAAGCCTTGTTGTACGTCTCGCGAATGTAGACCTCGACCAACTCGTAGATATGGCGCTCATCGTCGCTCATATTCAGGAAGCGGTCATCGACTTCGCGGTCCGCGATTGGCGTCGAGATGCGGCCCTCCTTGTAGTACCGACGCAGAAGGTCACGGGTATTTCTGGAGATCAATCTGCCAACTGGCGAGTTCTGACGAAGAATGCGCAGAGCCTTGTCGCGATCGCTTGCAGAGAGCGATCTGCGAGGCATGGTTGCCTCGTCACGAAGGGTCCTAAGCAGCCGCACCGCCGTAAGCCGCGTCGTCTGCGCGGCAGCCTGGACTATTTCAGCCGAAACCTCACCATGCCGTGCTTCAAATGCTCTGAACAGCCTGGATAACGACTCGAACTCATCATGCGACGGCGAGGGTTTGGCCAGCGCATCGTAGAAGTCAACAAATGCTTGATCCGTCCACTCCGGCGGCATACCCAGCAAGTTCAACAGATCCCAAACCTCTACGGGGTGTACCTGCAGAGGAGTCGCCGTCAACAGCACAAGTCCCTGGGTCTTCCCGCGTAGGCCCAGCATTAGACGTAGCAGGGCATTTGGTCCCCCGCTCTTTGCCAAACCAGGAGACTTGCGCCGCGCATGGTGCGCTTCATCGAGGATGACCAGATCCCACGGCACTGCTTGATCCAGAATCTCTCGCGCACGTTCGGTGCGACGCATCAATTGGCTGGAAGCCAGAACAATGGGTTCATCGTGCCACCTGTCTGGATCGACACTCTTTACATTCCTGCCCCGAAGCGCCGGCGACTCATACCACTCCAGGCGGTGCCCGTCATAGATCGGCCAATTCAGGTTGAACTTCTCCCGTAGTTCCAATTGCCACTGCTTCAGCACGCCCTTCGGAGAGAGAATCAGAATCCGTTTGGCTCGTCCAGACAGCCATGCCTGACGCAGCAGCAGTCCGGCTTCAATCGTCTTTCCCAGGCCCACTTCGTCGGCAATCAAGAGCTTGGGTGGCCACTGGCGGTACATGCGTTCGAATGCTTTGACCTGATGAGGCCACGGCTCGATAGTGGCTGTGGCTTCTCCCACACGCTCCGCCGCCGGCCCGTCAAAAGAAGGCGCGTACTTGATGTAACCCCACAATATTCTGCGCAGTTCTGCAGCATCGAGGCCATCACCATCCGATGAAGCAGGAGTCTTGATCTGGCGATCAACCACGTCCGCCTTCTCCAGCCGGGCAGGCATATCATTTTCCGGCAAGAAGCGCAGCAGGTTTTGCTCGATTGCCGAAGTGACATCCAATGTAATGAGGCGTGGACTGCTCCCTGACCAGATCCGAGCAAAGTTCTGCTCCTCCTCATCCACCCGCCGCGTATCCTGCTCCCAGGATTGGAAGACATTGATGCTCTCCCAGTTTTCCCGCCATCCGTAGACGGTTTCGTTCAGGCTGCCGTTCCAGGCCAGGCAATGGCCTGCCTTGTCCTCAACAATGCCGGCCTTCTCGTGAAAGATTCCATTGCTGGCAATCGGCTGGCATTTCAGGTCGCATGGCACAGCCACGCGCACATCGAGAATTCCCTTGGCTACCATCCACGCCAACAGTTCGAGCGCATCATGTTCGTCAGGATTGTCCGTCTGCAGCGGCATATTCCCGATATGCGCCTCGACAGTCGTCCGTAGCTCTTCACCCTTCCGGATCGCCTCAACTTCTTCCTCGTGCAGGGTGCAACCGACGGTCAGGCGCATATGCCCATCGTTACGGACAAGCCCCTCAATGCCGCGTGCCGCCAAGGTTAATGCAGTTGCCGAGAAGAATCCCGTCGAGCGGTCATACCGATTCGCGCACCGAAGCGCCGGAACATAGAAGCACTGCACCAGATTGCCATCCTCTGGGGTGTATTTCAGCTTCCATTTAAAATCCGGCAGCAGGCTCATTCGATTACGAGCGCCTCCTCGATACGCAGCTTCGACAAGAGCGTCGGTTCATCCACTTGTTCAGTGAACGCCAGCCGTCGCAGATTCTCAAGAGCCTCGAAGTCGCCTCCAAAGCCGGAGAGCGCCGGCGTCAGTTCAACCTTGGAGAACGTCGCCGAAACCGGCAGCACCTCCAGCACGGCCTGTAGAGCAACATGGAACGTCGGCTCCGTAAGCCAACCGCCCTTCTCAAGCAACTCGCGACCAGCTTCCAGGCTGCGGGAGCGAACTGCGTGTGCTGCATGATGGAGAACGTCCAGCATGGCGCGCGAACCATCTGCCGGCCCCAGGAACATCTTGGCGGCCCGCTGCTGGCTGTCTAATAGAACAATGTCGCTGGCCTTCTTGCTGGCCAGCCGACCCACAATCTCCTTGTCCAGATCCACGCCGACCGCCCGCGCCAGGCGCAGAGCTTCGTCGTAGGGGAAGGTTGGCGCCTCGAACGCGTCCCATGCCAGCACAAACCACGCTGTTACGGCGTCCATATCGGCGCGTGCCTTGCGGTGGGTCAATTGTTCCAGACGCCAACTTTTCACTTCGCGGCGGGCAGCCGTGAGCGCGTCTTCCGGCGTCACGGCGTAAGGATCAATCTCTTCCGCGAAGAGCTCGGCCTGCTTCTTGCGCTTTTTCTCAAGCTCCAATTGCGGGCGCGGTGTGCCACGCTCCAGCGGCCAGAACTCAGAGAACTTCTCCAGCGCCGGCCCAAAGCTCGCAAGATACAGATCGACCCCAGCGATCCCGGCATCCTGGAACTTCTGCACGCGCTCGCGAACCGCCTTTGCCACCAGCGGCTCCACATCTTCCCAGTACGTCTTTGCGGCGGTCGCGGCCTGCTCCGGCCGAGGGCGGCAGGCCAGGAAGATGGTGCTGTTGGCCGCCGACTTGTCCTTGATGTGCAGACTGCCCTCGGCCTCGGTATTGATCGGCCAGGAGGCGGTAATTGTAAATCCGGCCTTCATCAGGCCGGTCGTCAGCGCATCCCACGCCCCGGTGGCCTTGTGGGTGAACATCAGCGTGAGCACGCCATCCGGCTTCAACACGCGGCGGCATTCGGTGAAAATCGCCGCCATGCGCTCCTGATAGTCGCGGCCGGCGAGCACCTTCGCGCCCTTTTGGCCTTTGAAGCGGGCAGGGTTCGCGACCGCTTCGTGATCCTTGTCCGTAAGAAGCCGGCGAAAAAGTCCCGGTTCCACGTAGCCCGCCGTGCGCTTCAGCCACACGTAGAAGAAGTCGGAGAGCTCGGCATAAATCACGTTGTCGTAGTACGGCGGGTCCATCACCACAACGTCTATGGTGCTGTCCTCGATGTGGTCGAGGTGATCGCCGGACTTGCAGGTGATGGTCACGGGCGGTGGCAGATAAGCTGCTGGAGGAGCTATATCCTCCGCGACAGAGAAAAGTTCGGTGCCCTTTGCGTTGCGCTTCTGCGCCTTGGCGGCCACCTTGGCCGCTGCTGCCTCCTCGGGGCGAACCAGCGCAACCAGTTCCTCAATGCACTTGGCTGTCTTCTCGATTGCCCAGTCATAGCCAAGACCAGCGACTAGAAACGCCATCTCTGAATAGGACCAGCAGAATGCAAAATCATGCCGGTCAAAGATGGACCTAACCCCCTCGGTGACGACATCCCACCGACAGGAGCGACAGCCATAGTTGAGGAGAGTGTCCAGACTCAGCGCCAGGTACACGTATGCCGCCTACCTGCTCTTTGCCGACTGGCGCTCTCTTTGTTGGGCCATGGTGCAAGGACACGCTCCCCCACCCTGATCCCGCCCCAGGGTCACTCAGCGGGTTCCCTCAGTTAGAACTGCTGCAACAACGGAACAAAGTTTGGCGATGGGCTTGAATCAGTGATAGTATTTGCGGCGCTGTAATATTTTGCAATCTATCGGCGTGAATGCGGAGGACTCCTGCCTGAGAAACCGCCCGCAGCCATTCCGCTGGAAGCTCCCGATCCGCCCCAAAAAGGAAGACCGCCATGCAATTTCACCATGTCTCGTTTGTTCGTCGAATCCACGCGTTTGTGGTCGGCGCCACGTTTACCTTTCTACTGACTGCGATCACGGCGCATGGCCAGTTTTGGGGCCGGGGCTGGGGTAAGCCGCCGAGCACCGTGCAGAACGCGCAGAACCTCAATATTGGGTTCAACGGTGCGGACACGACAGGAGCGGACAACCAGATCCCGTACATCGACCAGTTTTTTACTGCTACCGAGGCGTATTACGAGCAGCAGCTAGGTCGCCGCATGCCCGGAGACCGTCATTGCCACGCATATATCTCCTGGGACCTTGCAGAACAACCAGCCGGCTCTGGAAACATAAGGGTCAGCGGCAGCCGGGCATGGTTCGAACAGTGGCTGGCCAACTACCAGGGCCATTGCGATCAGGCGCTGATCACCTTCAAGTATGTCCAGGGTGCGAGCACGGGAGCGGGCTTTCCCACCCCGGCGGACTTTGAGACCGCGTTTGTGCAGTTCCAGAAAATATCCTGGGCTTTCACCGGCTGGACGGGCACGTTTGCATTTACTCCGTGGAACGAACCGAACAACGGCAGCAGAAGCGGCGATGGGCTGACCACGGTGCTCGACGCCCACACAGCAGCAGACTATTACCTGGCGATCCGGAAGCATTGCAGCCCACTCCGCCATTGCCGGGTGGCGGCTGGGGACTTCGGATCAAACGGCAATCTCGGTGAAGGCTTTGTGCAGAACTGCGCCAACGATCGCGCGCCCCTATGCAGCAATGCAACCTACATGGATACGTACAAGCATTACTTGGTTGCCGACGCCCGGTCGTACGGCCTGGCGCGGGGTATGGAGTTTCGGCCCGAGTTGTTTTCTTACCATGGCTGGGATGACATTAACGATTACATCAAACAGAATTCAAACTGCAACAGCCTGTCCGATTCAAAATGTACGATCTACTCGCTGCTGAACAGCCTATCGCACAACACGTGGAAGTTTGTCGAAATCTGGGATACGGAAGTAGGCGCGGGGCAGGATCCGCAAACCAATCCAAGCCCGGTCACGCAGGCCTGCGCGGCGGCGTTCCTGCTCAACCTGACGGCAAGCGCCAGCAGCCGGATTACGCGCATCTATTACACGCGGGCGTGGGAGCCGGATGGGCAATACTGGTCGTTGTTCGACAGCGCCGGGATGGAGAAGCCGGCGTTTACCGTGCTCGCCGACCGCAGCATCACGTATACCCCGCCTTGGGGTTCCACCTGTCCGTAGGATCCGTGGGAACGCATTCAGTAACATCACCGACGGGTGTCTTTTCTGCCGACACCCGAGGACACGCGCATGGCTCGCAGCGGAACGGATAGAGTCGCAACAGAGCACCCCCCCGCATCTGTCCCTTGGGAGACATTTCTCGCCGCTCTTGACCATTGGAAGACCAGCGGCATCCCTGGAGCCGGAAAGCTGGAGAAGAGCCTGTGGGAGACGCAATCAGCCGCGGCCCAGGAACAGCTTGCGTCCGCCCTTCGTTTCCTGGGTCTCCTGGACAACCAGAATCAGGTTCTGCCCTCGCTGCCGGCCTTGGTAGCCGCCGGACCGGAAGATCGCAAACGCCTGCTGAATGCGATCATCAAGGAAAAGTACGCCAGAGTTCTTAGCCACGATCTGACTTCGGTCACCTCTGGGCAGATGGAAGCAGAACTACGCTCCTTTGGCGTGAGCGGTCCAACCCTGATGGGCGCCATCCGTTTTTTTGTAAGGGCCTGTCAAGAAACGGGCATCGCCATCTCGAAGCAACTCTCGGAGGAGCTTCACAACCTTCCAACGGCACAGGACAGCCCAGCAGCCGTGGGCAGCAAAGATGACGCCCCGAACCATGCTGAAACTCTCTCGCCCCCAATAACGCCGCGGATCTGCAGATGGGAAGAGAAGCTATTGCACCCGTTTCCGCAGTTGGATCGTATCCGTCAGAGCAAATGCATCTGTTCGTCGGGTCTGGGTTGTGATGGACTGTTGCCATGAGCGGAGAGGCAGTAGTTGTGGGTCGACGTAGTCGGGCGGAGATAGCGCGGCTGGCGGGGTTGTATGCGACGAGCGGG
>DAHXNO010000187.1 GCA_027365345.1 Granulicella sp. | reverse complement strand
CCTTGGATACCGGCTATGACAGAGGTCACGAAGGATCGGCCCGCCTATCCCGAACTGCTCGAGGCCCTGTGGCTGGCCGCGGTCTTTTCCGCATGCAAGCTGCTGTTGCAATTCGCTCTCACGCTGTGGACGCTGCACGTGGGCTATGGTTACTTCCGGGATGAGTTCTACTACATCGCCTGCGGCCGCCACCTTGCCTGGGGATATGTGGACCATGGACCGATCGTTGCCTTGCAGGCCCGGCTGGGCGAATGGCTCTTTGGGGATTCCGTATTTGGGATCCGGATCCTGTCCGCTGCCGCCGGGGCGATAACCGTTTTTCTCACCGGCATGCTTGCCTGGGCAATGGGCGGGCGGCGACCCGCCCAGGCGCTAGCAATGTTCGGCGTCGTCGTCTGTCCTGAGTTCATCGGCGTCGATGGATTTCTCTCCATGAACTCGTTTGAGCCGGTCTTCTGGATGACCTGTGTGCTGACACTGCTGCTCCTGATGCGCGGGGGCTCTGAGCGGCTATGGTGGCCAGTCTTTGGCGTGGCCGCTGGAGTTGGGCTGCTCAATAAACCATCCATGACCTTCTTTCTGCTTGCGGTGGGGCTGGGCCTGCTGCTCACCTCCAAGCGCCGCGTACTGTTCTCCCGCTGGACGATCTTTGGGGTTGCCCTGTTGCTCCTTATTCCTCTGCCCAACCTTCTTTGGCAGGTGCACAACCACTGGCCCACGCTGGAGTTTCTGCGCAACGGAGCGCGAGAGCACAAAAACATCGTGCTGGGGCCGGTCAAATTCTTTCTGGCGCAGTTCGCAACCATGGAACCTGTTAGCTCAGTAATCTGGGTCTCCGGGCTTGTATCCCTCTTGCGCGCAAAATCGATACGCAACGGCCGGTGGCTGGGCGTGGCGTATCTGTTCTTCTATGTGCTGATGTTCGCACTGCACGCCAAGGACTATTACCTGTCTCCCATCTACCCGGCGCTGTTTGCCGCCGGTGGGGTCGCCTGGGAGAGACGCTTTGCGGCTTCTGCCGGAGTGGAGCGCAGTCGGATCGCGGCCTTTCCGGTCTTTGAGTCCTTGCTGCTGGTCACCAGCCTGATCCTTCTGCCGATGAGTTCGCCCGTGCTGCCGCCGCCTGCCTGGGTGCGTTACACCACGGCGCTGCACCTGCATGGTGACAAGATGGAAACCTTTGCCACCGGGCCTCTTCCGCAGTTCTATGCGGACCGCTTCGGCTGGCGCCAGGAGGTCAAGATCGTCGCCCATGCCTATCAGGGGCTCACACCGCTGGAGCAGCGGCGGGTCTGCATCTTCGCCAGCAATTACGGAGAGGCCGGGGCGATCGACTTCTGGGGAAGGCGATGGGGGCTCCATCTTCCGCCAGCCATCAGCGGTCAGAATAATTACTGGCTGTGGGGCGCCCACGGATGCGATCCGAATCTGGTGATCGCCGTGATTCCGGACAAGCCGGCCGATCTCCTACAGAAGTACCAATCGGTGACGATCGTGGGCGTAATGGACGCCCCGTATGCAATGCCCTTCGAGAGGCAAAGGCCGATCTACCTGCTGCGCGGAAGGCGCGCCTCAGCTCCGTTTCGTTGGGCCGACGAGAGGTTTTACTTTTAAAAACGGCCGATAGGTCGGCGGCTCTGATAGTCTCCCTGCAATGCCTGAGCAAACCGCAAAGAGCCAGTCGCCGCAGAACCTGCCGCGAGTACTGACAGCGAGCAATGCGCTTTCGATCGTGGTGGGCATCATCGTTGGTACGGGAATCTTTCTGGTTCCGCACGAGATCATGGCGGCGGTAGGCAGTACGCGCATGGTCTATGGCGTCTGGGTGCTCGGCGGCCTGCTTTCCCTGTTTGGCGCCATGAGCTATGCCGAGGTAGCAGCGCTGCGGCCGCGGGTGGGTGGAGAGTACGTCTTTCTGCACGACGCCTATGGCCCGTTGACTGCCTTTCTTTACAGTTGGACCTGGACTCTGATCGCTCGGCCCGGTTCCGTTGCCACCATCGCCGCGGGCCTGATGAGTGTTCTTGGAACCTTCCCCCTGTTCGCCTTTCTGGACCACCGCACGGTAGGACACCTGGCATGGAGCCAGATTATGGCGATCCTGGTTGTCTGGCTCTTTACAGCCCTGAACATCGTCAGCACGCGCGACTCCGCGCTGGTGCAGATGCTGCTCACCTGGCTCAAAACGGCCATGATCGTAGCCATTGGCGGCGTCTTATTTGCCAGTACCCAACACGGCCATTGGAGCCACTTCCACTCCAACTTTCACGGGGCGCAGGGAGGATTCTCCGGCTTCATGGCCGCTCTGGTGGCTGTACTGTGGGCCTACGATGGCTGGTCCGATGTGTCCCAGTTGGCTGGAGAGGTAAAGCAACCGCAGCGCTCCATGCCTCTGGCGCTGATTGGCGGCGTCACCGTTGTGGGCGGCTTATATATCCTGACCAACGCCGCGATACAGTATGTGCTGCCGGCGACAGTGATTGCAAGCTCCGAGCGGCCGGCCAACGACGCTCTGCTCCAGGTGGTGGGCGGGCTGAGTTCCAGTCTGTTCGCCATTGGGATGATCGTTAGCATCGCGGCCTCGCTGGTGGGGAGTCTTCTCTCTGGAGCGCGGGTTCCGTTTGCCGCCGCCCGGGATCATCTATTTCCCGCGGTGTTGGGGGACGTTCATCCGCGCTTCCGTACACCCTGGACGAGCCTGCTGCTGCAGGCTGTGTTGAGCACCCTCCTGCTGTTGGCGATCGGCCGGTATCAGGCGCTGTTTTCTCTTACGATCGTCTCCGAGTGGCTCTTCTATGGTCTGACAGCGGCTACCGTCTTTGTATTTCGGGCGCGCGAACCCACGGCGTATCGCCCCTATCGCGTAACCGGATATCCTGTAGTCCCGGCGCTGTTTATTCTGGCTGCTGCGGGACTGCTGGTCTTCAGCCTGGTGACTAAGCCGCGAGAGTTCGTGATGGGCACGCTGGTTATTCTCTGCGGAGTTCCGCTGCACTATCTGTTTCAACGCCGCGGAGCGATAGCGAACCAAGACGGAGTCCCCCATGGGCGGCGGTAGTGGGATGGAACGGAGGGGGGATCGGTTGGCGGCGGTAAAGAGAAGGCCAAAGCTGGGACAGAACTTCCTGGTAGATCAGGGCGCCTGCCTGCGCATTGCAGAGTCGCTTGGAGATCTGAGCGGACGAACCGTGGTGGAGATTGGTCCCGGACACGGCGCCATTACGGAACTGCTAGCCGCGCGCTGCAAGAGCCTGCATTGCATCGAATTCGATCCTGCGCTGGTGCGGGAGTTGGAGTTCCGCTTTCGCCACCAGCCGCAGGTGGCCATTCACCGTGCGGACATTCTGAGCTGCGATCTGCAAGCCTTTCTGGGAGACGCTGCGACGCTGGATGTGGTGGGGAACCTGCCCTACTACATCACCTCAGAGATCTTACTGCTGCTCTTTGCCGCCGCGCGGGAAGGGGTGGTCTGGCGAGCGGTGGTGATGATGCAGCGCGAGGTGGCCGAACGAATCGCCGCCAAACCGGGCGCGAGCGAGTACGGAGCGCTCTCGGCGGTGACCCAGCTTCATGCCCGCATCGCCAACCTGCTCACCTTGCCGCCGGAGGCGTTCAACCCTCCGCCGGAGGTCTACTCGACGGTGCTGCGGCTGGATTTTGCGCCGCGCTTTGACGAACTCAGCGTGTCGTTTGAGGGGTTCAACCGCTTCCTGCGCTTTAGCTTTGCGCAAAAACGGAAGACGCTGGCTAATAACCTGCGCTCTGCCGGATACTCCGCCGCGGAGATTGCCGCTGCCTGGCCTCCGAGCCTCTCCACCCAGATCCGCTCAGAGGCCGTTCCGCTGGAGACGATGGCGGAGTTGTACCGCTCACTGCAGACAGCTCGGATTGTGACGCCATAGAGAGCAACACTGCCATCGGCCCTTGGCTCAAGGGGGAATGCTTCGCCGTCCAGGACCTCAGAAGTTAGCGAAGCATGTGCTCGGCGGTCTGCGCGTGGTGAATATGGCAGATGGCGATAGCCAGAGCGTCGGCGGCGTCGGCGGGCTTAGGAACCTCGTCGAGATCCAATAGGCGCGCGACCATGAACTGGACCTGCTCCTTTGCGGCCAGACCGTAGCCAACCACTGAACTTTTAATCGTGAGTGGAGCGTACTCTGCCACGGGCAGAGCTAGTTTGGCCGCAGCCAGCATGGCCACGCCCCGCACCTGACCCAGCTTGAACGCACTCTTGGCGTTGGCGGAGAAAAAGACATCTTCAATGGCGACCACTTGCGGTTGCCATCGTTGCAAGAGAGCGGAGAGTTCCTCGTAAACCTGGAGCAAGCGGTTGGGAGTGCGGTCTTTCTTGCTCAGACGCACCACTCCAGCGCACAACGGGTGCAACCTGGCGGCGCGCGCTCCGTCTATCACCTCCACGACGCCGTAGCCGGTGAGTTCTGTTCCGCAATCGATGCCAAAGACCCGCATGGATACGAGTCTAACGCGGGCAACGTCGGCTGTTGCCCGTAAACGATCCGATCCGCATCCAGGTGAGCATAGGCAACTTCGCGACCAACAGAGGTGACCGATACAATCGACACGAGGGAGAAAGACGCGCCCACACCCTCACAAAGGCTGGCAGGCTCTCGTGAATGCTCTGCGAAATTCCATCCTGGCCGCGCTCCTGACAGCCTGCCTGCTGACCCTGGCGGCGCCGGACGCCCATGCGCAGATGGGGGCGGCAAGCCGAGGGCCTGCGACCCAGGCGAACGGAGCATCCGCGGCATGGACCCCTCAGCCTTCTGTGAGCATCAGCAGCGTCAACGCATCCGCTCCCGCCCCTATCCTGATCAATCGCCGGGTCGTTGTCCTCGATCCCGCGCATGGAGGCTCCGACAGCGGAGCGCAGATCAGCGATACGACAGTTGAAAAGGATGTAACCCTGGCGCTGGCCTTCCGGCTGCGAGCGATGCTCACCGCGCGGGGGTTTACCGTGGTGATGACGCGTGACTCCGACGCAATGGCCTCACCCACTCCCGGCGCTGGAGAACTCACCCTGGACGACCGCGCAGGAGTAGCAAACCACGCCCATGCAGCGGCTTGCCTGCTTCTCCATGCCAGCGGCAGCGGAGTTGGAGTGCATCTTTACCGTTCAGAGCTGGATGCCGCCCCCGGAGAGTCCGCCGTGCCGCCATGGCTCACCGCGCAGGCCGCATGGATCCCGCAGAGCTCGCTCCTGGAGGGAGAGCTTGCCAATGCATTGACGCGTTCCGGCATTCCTCTGGTGACCGGCAGAGCCTCCGTTCGGCCGATGGACTCCTTGACCTGCCCCGCATTGGTGGTGGAGCTTGCGCCGGCAGATGAGGATGTAGACAGCATGAATCGGACGGACTATCAGCAGCAGGTGGCTCGCGCGATCGCCGGCGCGCTGTTGGTTTGGGCAGACCAGGTGCAAGCGCCCCTGAGGCTCTCCTCTGCCGCACCGGCTATGAACCATCCAGGCGCTGGGAGCAGCGGCGCCGGAGTGCAGCCATGAAAGACCATCTTCAGGAAGGTTCGCAACCCGCCCCATCCAGCCCGCACGTTTCAGTTATCCAGGAGATTCAGCGCCGCCAACGCATTGTCTTCTGGTGTCTGATTGTGTGCATCGTCGCCATGGGCGTTCTGCTGGCGGCGGAGCGGCACAGGGAACGGAAGCGGATTGAGGCGCTGGCCGATCAGATGCCCATCGACGCGCCCACAGCGGTGGAAGAGACAGTGACGCTGGAACTGGCCAGCGATGCTGATGGAACCCTACGTCCCGAGACGCGCCAGATTGCGCTGCCACAAGCCACCAATGCGCGGGTGAAGGCCCTGCTCGACCACCTGCTGGCCTACTACGCGTTGCCGGACTCAGCCCACGCTCTGCCACCTGGCCCAGCCGTGGCAGAGGTTTTTCTGCTGCCGTTGCCCGTGGTGGGATATGTTGCAAGCCCCTTGCCTCCGGGAGCGCATTCAGGAACGGATTCAGGCGCCGATCCAGCCAGTGTCCGAACGACGGCGCCTGTTTCCTCCAGCGATCCCAATGCCCTGCAACCCAGGCAGCCGGGAGGCGAGCTGGCGGTGATTGACCTGCTCAGTTCCTGGGTAAACCAGCACCCGTCGGGCGTAGAGGTCGAGTCGCTGACGCTGCGCTCGATTCTGGGAACCCTCCACGCCAACCTTCCTCAGATTGAGCAGGTGCGCTTTCTGGTGGATGGTCAGACGCGTGAGACACTGGCCGGCCATGCGGACCTTCTGCGCACCTACCCAACAGCGCACGATAACGCAATGCAGACCGGCGGGAACGATCCGGGGCCGGCGAAGGAGTGAACAAGAA
The DNA here is from genome assembly GCA_027365345.1 of Granulicella sp. Classification (GTDB taxonomy): domain Bacteria; phylum Acidobacteriota; class Terriglobia; order Terriglobales; family Acidobacteriaceae; genus Granulicella. The sequence goes on along the minus strand of DAHXNO010000187.1, from coordinate 2,743 downwards.
CGTGGCAAGGACGAGCAAGCAATGATGGTTGGACGCAGTAAGCGTCAGCAAGCCGACGCAGCGAAGCTTTCGCCGGAATCCGAGATGTCTGAGGCGTTGCCCGCGTGCAGCTCCAGTTGGAGCGCTGCCGCAAGCTTGACCGAGGCTCTCTCGGTCGGGAAGCGCCCGCAGGGCAAACCGGTGATCGGCGTCTTTGACTCTGGCTTTGGCGGCCTGACCGTCCTGCGATCGCTGCTCGCCAGGATTCCTGACGCTCACTACATCTATCTGGGCGATACAGCGCGGCTGCCTTACGGGGCCAAATCGCAGGCCACCATCGCGCGCTACGCCGTGGAGAGCGCACGCTTTCTGGAACAGTGCGGATGCCAGTCCCTGGTGATCGCCTGCAACACAGCCACCGCTCTGGCGCTGCATGAGATCCGCCGCGCAGTGCGGATTCCTGTGCAGGGCGTGATTGAACCGGGAGCAGCGGCAGTCCGGCGTGAACTGCGCGGCGCAGGCGGCGATGTTCTTATTCTGGCTACCTCGGCCACGGTGCAATCACACGCCTATCGGCAGGCTTGCCAGGCAGTCGGCCTGTGCGCCTTTGAGGTGGCCTGTCCTTTGCTGGTGCCGCTGGTGGAGGAGGGCTGGACGAACCACGACGTGACCCGATCCGTCCTGCGCATCTATCTCTCCGATGCCTTGACCCTCTGCCGACCCCAAGCGGTCCTACTCGGCTGCACACACTACCCGCTGATTGCAGAAGCGATTGAGGCGATGCTGCGAGAGTTGGGATCGGAGGCCATGGTGATTGACTCAGCGAAGGCGACCGCCGAGGCAACGGCCGCGGCCTTGGGAGTCCAGGCCACGACGGCCAGCGCAACAGCCGCAGCCAGCTTTGAGTGTTATGCAACCGATTCCGTAGAGAAGTTTCAGCGCCTTGGAAGCCTGTTTCTCGGCCAGCCGATTGCAAAAGTACATCTTCTAGACCTGGGCGGCTGAAAGATTCTTTTGCCGAACTCCCTTCACCCAAGGAAACCAATCCTCCCTCGAACGAACTACACTTATCTGTGATGCACTATCTTTTGAAGACGGAACCGGACAAATACTCCTTTGATGACCTTCTGCGCGACGGTGAAACCATTTGGGATGGGATCAAGAACCCGCAGGCGCTGATGACGCTGCGCAACATGAAGCCGGGCGAAACCTGCGTCATCTATCACTCCAATATCGGAAAGGCCGCTGTCGGCACGGCCAAGGTCCTGTCGGTAGCCACCGACCCCCAGGATCCAAAGACGCCCTTGGTGCGGCTCAAAGCGGGCCGGCGCCTGAAGCGCGAAAAACCGCTGGCGGAGATTCGGGAAGCCGGCGTATTTGTGGGCTCCGTGATGTTCAGGCAGTTTCGGCTCTCAGTGGTTCCGCTCTCTCAGGAGCAGTTCGATTGGCTCGTCCATGGCTAGAGGCCGGCTTTGCCGACAGCTTTAGCATAGATCGGCGCTCACCCAAGAAACGAGACGCTGCGCAAGCTCCGGGAGAGAGATCCACAGAAAGAAAGATCCACGAGCATCCCCGGAGCCAAAGAATCTCTGAAACTGCTATTCTTACCCTCGGTTCCTAAGATTTACCAGCTAATCAGGAGTCTTCAGCATGATCGATATGAAGGGCAAAGTGGCCGTGGTGTTCGGCCTCGCCAACAAGCGCAGCATCGCCTACGCCATTGCGGAAAAGCTCTCCGATGCCGGAGCAACTCTGGTGCTCTGCTATCAGAACGAGCGCCTGCGTGCGGAGGCAGAAGAGTTAATCGAGACTCTTGGCCAGAAGCGCTCCGCGCTCGCCATTCAATGCGATCTCTCCATCGACGCTGAGATCGATGCCGCCTTCGCCAAGATCGCAGAGACCTTCCCGGTGATTCATACGGTGGTGCATTCGGTGGCGTTTGCCCCGCAGGAGGCCCTGAAGAGCGACTTTCTGCTGACCAAGCGCGAGGACTTCCGGATTGCGCATGACGTCAGCGTGTATTCCCTCATCGCCGTCTCCCGCGCCGCCGCGCCTCTCATGACGGAAGGAGGGTCCATCCTAACGATGACCTACTACGGCAGCCAGAAGGTCTTCCCCAACTACAACGTGATGGGCGTTGCCAAAGCGGCGCTGGAGGCAACGGTGCGTTATCTGGCCGCCTCCCTGGGCAGCAGACAGATTCGCGTGAACGCGATCTCTGCAGGCCCGATCCGGACGCTTGCGGCGCGGGGCGTGGGCGACTTCTCTGTGCTGCTGGACGCGGTGAACGCGCGCTCTCCACTGCACAGGAACATCGAACAGGCAGAGGTTGGCAAAGTCGCGGTCTTCCTGGCCAGCGATCTCTCCAGCGGCATGACCGGTGAAGTGACCTATGTCGATAGCGGGTTTCACATCACCGGAATCTAGATTTCCGATTGGCGCATGAAAGTTTCACACGGAGGGATCCACAGATGTCCATCGCTGCATTGCTGCTGGAAGACTTTGACATAGAAATCTCCAATACTCGCCGCACCCTGGAGCGGGTTCCCAACGACAAGGCGGACTGGACGCCGCATAGCCGTTCCATGCCGATGGGCAAACTGGCGATGCACTGCGCCACACTGCCGTTGTTTGCCTTCTACATCCTGGAGGACGAAGGCATGGACATGGCCAGCTCAAAACGCGAGCATGCGTCGCTGGTCTTCGAGTCGCGGGATCTGTGCCTGGCGCGCCTGGACGAGTCTGCCGCCATGTGCCGAAAGGC
>DAHXNO010000179.1 GCA_027365345.1 Granulicella sp. | reverse complement strand
GCGATCCGGGCCAGAACCAGAAACAGCCCAAGTTTGCCCATCTCTTTGCTGCCCAACGCCTGGCTGATGCCGAGCTGATCGGCAACCTGCTTGAGCACGTGCAGTAGACCGAAGACCGGACCCACGGTCGGTTCGCTCAGGGCGGCGTGATCGAAGTCTCCATGCAGGGCACGATTCAGAGCCTCGATCCGTTCCGGCGCCCAGGAGGTGAGGTTCGCCAGAGTGCGAGATTTCACCTTGCCACCTTCGCGGAACGACTCCCTGAGCAGAATAGCCGGAGGCGACGTGCGATTGGGAACCCGTGCGATGTACATGCTCGTTGCTTATCATCTTGAATGATATAAAACAAGGAAATAATTACGAATCACATGCCTACTTTAGTAACCGCCGAGTGCGGTTACTCTCGGGTTTTCAATCACTTGCCTTCTTTGAGAAGGGGAAGTTCCGTCTGACGGCGCCTGGCGGCAGGTGTGCGCCTATTGCACAGCGAAGGATTACAGGCCCAGAGCGTCTGGCCACCGGGAGGCGTGGTCCACGGTGAGCGTGGGTTGGGCGGCGGCGAGCGCAGCCGGGGCCAGACCGTAGATGCAGCCAAGGAAGCGGGCTCCGCAACGCTGTGCGGTGAGGGCGTCGACGTCGGAGTCGCCGATCATCACGGTCTGCTGCGGGCTGAGTGGATCTCCGGTGAGGGCCGTGGCTTCGGCGATGAGTGTGAGCAGCCCCTCGGGATCGGGCTTTTTGGAGTCAAAGGAGTTGCCGCCGTAGTTCTGGAAGAAGAAGGGCTCGAGACCGAGCGCCTGGCATATCTCCCGGGAGGGAATGACCGGCTTATTGGTGAGCACGGCCATGGGGATGTGGGGGTTCCGAGAGCGGATTTGGGAGAGAGAGTCGATGACGCCGGGGTAGCAACGGGTGTTGTCCAGTTTGTGGTCTCTGTAGTGGGTGAGGAAGAGTTCAAAGGTACGGCGAAAGAGGTGGTCGCTGCCGGCTGGATGAAGGGAGTCGAGATCCTGGGGGTCGCCCAGCGCGCGGCGAACCAGCATGGCGGCTCCGTCGCCGATGTAGCTGGCGATGAGGGGATTGGGAAGCAAGGGCTTGCCGACCTGCGCCAGGGCCGCATTGACGGAGTTGCAGAGGTCGAGGGAGGAGTCGATGAGCGTGCCGTCGAGGTCAAAGACAAGCAAGCGGGGTGGAACGCTGGACATAGAGACCAGTGTATCGCCCGCGCCGCGGACGGATGGCGAGGGTTACTGGCGGTTGATTTCGATATCGCCGGAGCCGGTGCGGGCCTGGAGCGGAGGGCCGCCGCCGTTGATGGACGCGGTGAGATGATGCCGCGAGCGGTTGTTCTGGCGGGGGGCGCCGGGAAAGTTCACGTCGATATCGCCGGAACCGGTAGCGGCCTCCAGGTTGAAGTGAGCATCCGGGGTGAGGTGGAGTTTGATGTCTCCGGAGCCGGAGTGGAGGTCTGCGGGGCCGGTGAGACGGCCGTCTGCCTGGATGTTCCCGGAGCCGCAGCGGATGGTGAGGCCGCCGTTGAAGCCGTGGATCTGGATGTCGCCAGAGCCCGAGCGGGCTTGGATGTCTCCGGATCCGTCTTCGTCGAGGGCGATATCGCCGGAGCCGGTGGTAAGCTGCGCGGGGCCGTCGACGCCGTGGGCGCGCAGGTCGCCTGAGCCACTGGCAGCGGCGAGGAAGCGGCCCACGTGATCCACGAGGATGTCTCCGGAGCCGCTCCGCAGATTGAGCGCGACAGAGGCCGGCGCTGCGATGTCATAGTCGATGCTGATGTTGTTGTAACGTTCGTGGCCGTGGGTGTCGCCGACCCGGACGGAGTTGCCGTCCTGGGTGATGGGAGGGTTCTGCACGATCTGCTGGATCCGGCCCTGAAGGTTGCCGAAGAGGTTCAGGCCGGTGCGGATGTGGCCAACGATATGGATCTGGTTGCCGGATCCAGGGTGAATCGTGATGTCGCCGACTCCGGTGGAGACGTACAGGTCCGCCTGCGAGGAGACGTTGAGGGTGCGTTCGAACCGGTTGTTGGAGGCCATGGCTGCCGGAGAGGCGGCCAGGAGCACCGCCGGTGCGAGGGTGAGTGCTGCAAGGAGGTGAAGTTTCATGGGGTTGCGCTCCTGCTGTGAGTGGATGAGGCAAAAGGTTTGACCGGGTTTTCAAGCTGGTTCTTGTGAACGGTTGTGCCGGCGCGGTAGAGGGGCAAAGGTGGTTCGGGAGAAGATGCCCGGCAGGGCCGAGACGCCGCAGGCTGCCGACGGGTCAAGAGGTCTGTTGAAGAATGACTTGATCCCCTGGCTTGAGGCCGGAGAGAACCTCGATACGGCTGCCGTTGGAGATGCCAGTTTTGATGGAGATGCTGCGATGTCCGTCCCGGCTATGGGTGTCTGGGATCCAGACGGAGGCGCTGCGGTTCTTGTCGTAGAGGACGGCCTGTTCAGGAACGGTGAGGGCGTTCTTGTGCTCCTGGAGGACGATCTCCGCGTTGGCGGTCATGTTGGCTTTGAGTTCTCCGCCGGAATTGTCGATGGAGATCTGCACCTCAAAGGTGGTGACGTTGTCCTTCTCGACGCCGAGCGGCGCGATCTTGGTCACGCGTCCATAAAAGGTGCGATTGGGGAAGCTCTGGACCTTGATGCGGGCGGTCTGGCCGAGGTAGACCTTGGCGATGTCAGACTCATCGACCTTGCCTTTGACGTAGACCTGATGGGTGTCGCCGAGGGTCATGACGAGAGTGGCTGTGGATCCAAGGACCAGAATCGAGCTGACGGCATCGCCTACCTGCACGCCGCGGGAGAGGACGACGCCGCGGATGGGCGAGGTGATGGTGGTGTAAGAGAGCTGTTCTTCCAGTTGACGAAGCGAGGCCTGGGACTGCTGGACCTGGGCCTGGGACTGATGCAGGCGAGCTTGATCGACAGCGATCTGCGCCACGGCTTTATCGCGGGCGTTGAGGGCGGCGAGGTACTTTTGGTGGGCATCGTCGAGAGCTTGCTGGGAGAGTATGCCGTCCTGCTGCATCTCCAGGGCGCGTTGGTAGGAGTGCTGGAACATGGGGAGGTCGGGGGCCTGGGCGGCGACTTTATCGTAGGTGACGCTGGCCCGGGCGGAGTTGGCGCTGGAGATGGCGGCGGCCAGTTGGGCCTTTTGCGCTGCGACCTGGTCGAGGATCTCGTCCTGGTCCAGTTGAGCCAGAATCTGGCCCTTTTGGACGGTCTGGTTGATGTCTGCGCAGAGCCGGGTGACGATGCCGCTGGCTTTGGATTTGACTTCGACTTCAGTGATGGGCTGGACCTTGCCGGTGGCTACGACGGAGCGATCGATGTCGCCGAGTTGCGCGGTGGCAAGCTGGGAGGGATCGATGGGAGGTGCGCTGTCAAGGCTTCTGGCGGCGACGATGCCGCCGCCAGTGACGAGGCAGAGGAGCACCGCGAGGAGGATCCATCGCCGCTTGCGAGATCCGGATTTTGCTCTTGGGGACGGTTTCAAGGAGCCTCCGAAGATGGCTGAGTCTCTGATCTTCGGAAGTAGGGTACGCAGCCGGTTGGCTGGAGGTTCCGTGGAACTCTGCTGGTGTGGAGGCGGGAGAGCAGCGGCAGCGAGGGTCAGGCGTAGCGGCGCAGCACGCCGAGCACCTTGCCCTGGATGCTGACGTTGTCCGCGGGGGCGTAGATGGGTTTCATCTCGCTGTTGGAGGGTTGCAGGCGGATGAGGTTGCCCTCATGGTAGAAGCGCTTGAGGGTGGCCTCGGAGCCGTCGATGAGGGCGACGACGATCTCACCCTCGCGAGCGGTGCGGGTCCGCTCGACGAGGACGTAGTCACCGGAGATGATGTGTTCGTCGCGCATGGAGTCGCCGTGAACTTCCAGGGCGAAGACCTCGCGGGCTCCGATGATGTCATTCAGAGAGATGGTCTCCGCGTTCTGGATGGCTTCGACGGGCTTGCCGGCGGCGATGCGGCCGAGCAGGGGCAGGCGGTCGGAGGACTTGCGCGCGGCGCGCTGAGGGATAACGTCAATGGAGCGGCTGCGATTCTGAGCGCGTTGCAGCAGCCCTTTGGCGTGCAGATTGGCAATGTGCTTATGCACGGTAGCCAGGGAGCTGAGGCCAAGGCCGGCGGCGATCTCCTCATAGGAGGGAGAGTAGCCGTTGCGGGCGGTAAAGGTGGAGAGAAAGTCCAGAACCTCTTTTTGCCGACGGGTGATAGCCATAGGGAGATTGTAGCGAATAAAAGGCGAACCGGTGGATGGGTTTTTCTGGAACCAAAGTTGTCACAGTCCGCCGCGAGAGCCAAAAAGGGAATCCTTCCGATCCATTTCCGCTTTGGGAAGACACGATGAGATTTCCATAAGAACAGGTTGTCTCAAGGGAGAGCATCGGCGCAGATTGGAGATAGGGCACACAAGAGCAAGGGTTTTGATGAGACCGGGATCGCAATCAAAACAGTATGTATAGCTTTATGTTATGTAATGCAGAAATATGATTTTGCTATGTTTGCAAATCTGGTGATCCGATGAGATTGTTGGCGACTTGTGAGGAACGGAAGTCTGGGCAAGGTCGAGCTACGGTGTGGAGGCACGCGAAGCCGTCCCGCTGTCTGAATTTATTGATCGTGGATGAGAATGCTTCGCTGGCCAATCTGCTCCGTCAGGAGCTAGAAGCGGAGTCCTACGGTGTGGAGGTGCTCCAGGATGGGGAGGCAGCGCTGGCGGCGTTGGGGGCAAGGCGCTACGATCTGGTGATTCTGGAGCTGAGCCTTCCCCGGCTGGATGGTATGCATCTGATCCGGCGGGTGCGGCCGGAGCGGCCGAAGATGCCGATGTTGGTACTGGCCGCGCGCTGCGAGGTGGAAGACAAGGTGCAGGCGCTGCGGAGCGGAGCGGATGATTTTCTGGGCAAACCGTTTTCCTTTGCGGAGTTGCTGGCGCGGGTGCAGGCGCTGCTGCGGCGGCACTCTGGAGTGGTTCCGAATATGTCTGAGGTGGGGGATTTGAGGCTCTTCCGTGAGGAGCACCGGGTGGAGAGGAACGGGCGGAGGATCGATCTGACGCCGCGAGAGTTCTCCATGCTGGAGTGCATGCTGCGCCATGCCGGGCAGCCGGTCTCGCGGGCCACGCTCTTTGAGGAGGTATGGAACCTGCCGCACAATCCTGCCAGCAACATTGTGGATGTGTATATGAAGTATGTGCGTGACAAGGTGGATGGGCCGGGGGAGCGGAAGCTGACGCACACCATTCGGGGGTTTGGGTACGAACTCCGCGATGCGTGAGAGGGCAACGGAAGGTGGCTGGAGCGTTACAACGAGTTTGAGACAGGTGGCATGAGAGCTTCGTGTTGAATCTGTTTTGTTGTTGGTGGCTTGATCGACGCCGGGAGCGGGCCCATGGTTCGATTCAGTACCCTTGCTGCAAAAGTGTCTTTGATTGGCACAGTATTCGCGATTCTGTGGAGCAAGACGATCAGCAAAGCTTGATCCTGTGCTGAAGTGAAGGAGATGATGGTGCTGATGGTGAGGCCCACAGCGAATGTATGCATTTACCTATCGGCATCCGAGGTTCATGGTTGACCTTCCGGTTGACTTTATCCATGCGGAGGGGACTGTGACTGGCAGGTGCGCAGATATCAGCGAGACCGGGATCAAGATTCGGTTTCCACATGCGCTGGAACGAAACGTTTGTGGGAAGGTCTTGCTGCGTTATGCGGGAAGGTTGATCGATATGCGGGCGCGGGTGGTCTATACGGGGTCCGCTTGCAGCGGTTTGGAGTTTGTCTGCGAGACATCCGAGCAGCACGAAGCGGTGTCCGAGTTGATCGACGCCGTGGCAAGAAGCCAGCCGCGAGGCGTGGTGTTGACGGTGGACAGGCGGAGTCGGATGGAGGGTGGGTATCTGGAGGCTGGGTATCTGGAGGCTGGGTATCCAGGGTAGGATGGCGTTGGCCTGGGGGAGCTTTGGAACCGAGGAACCACTCTGACGGACGGAGGCAAGCAGCAACACAAGGAACGGAAAGAGCAGCGTGATGAAGTCTGAATGAGAGACCATCCACCGGTGGCGGCTGTTGGGCTCTTCGATTTCTCCTCGTCTGGTCATTGTCCAATCACCTTCAGATAAGACCACGGCGGTTCGGTCCCAAAGCTATTCAATCGCTGCTTCAGCGCGCGCGGATGCACGCCTTCGACGATGGCCAGCACAGCCTCCAGGGTGATCTCCGGGAGGACTTGCTTCTGCCGAACAAGAATTGGCAGCTTCCCTGCCATGGAGAGAAAGAACAGGTTGGCCGCGCCGACGCCATAGATGGTTGCTACAAATGCGAAGGAGATCCCTTTTTCCACCGCGTCCATGTTGTGCAGGCGTTGGATCACCAGCGGCTACATCGAAGACCTTGGGATACGCTCCTCCTGCTCTCCCTGGTACTCAAGCTGCAGCTCTATCCTCTTGCGCAGGTCGGCGGGCTTGACGCCGTCGATGGCCAGCATGAGGCTCTCGCGCAGAAAGGGAATCCTGAATTTTGACGAGTTCCTTATCCAGGGAGAGCAGACCCTCCATGCGCACTTTGTAGGCGTAGCGCAAGAGGTGCTGCAACAGAGAATCCGGCATGGGATGTCTTTGGAGGAAGAGATCTTTGAGATGCATGAGGGCCTGAGCGAGCGCTCGGACAGGGAACTGAACCATCACCGCGCCCAGCGTGCCGCCCAGAACGATGAGGGCCGCCGCAGGCTGAAGGGTCTGGGTCGCCATGCCTCCTCCCGTCATAGCGCCAGGCCTAACGCCAAACAGTCGGATCATGATGCGGAAGGTTGCATTTTTATCCAGCGTCATAGTTTGTGTCCTTCATCCATCCCCTGCAGGATCTGAGGGTGCAGAGGTTTGGGCGACTGCAGCAGAAGATAGCCGGAGCCATTCCGGGGATGGAAGTAGCACGTTGTCGGCCATGGACCGGCGCAGATGGCTGCGCGTGGGCGTGGATGGCCACTCTGGTGCGGGATTTGCCGGTCTTGGCGGAATGAAGCTGATTTGCGCGAGATTCCAGGTAGGCAAATGCCGGGCATCTTTTGCCTGGCAACCCAGCAAAAGGTTCAAGGCTTGCTGACTCGGGAGCATGCAGGGTTTTGGGGAGGCCGAGGATCTCTCTGTGGGGGCGCCGAGGTGTTGACGGGTGCAGCCCGCATCTTGGCGAAGAGGGACGGCCCATAAGAGGGATGACCCGGGAGGGATGAACGAAGGGGGATGAGCCGAGGGGAAGGAAGAAGGGTGGGGTGAGGGACTCCTCTGGTCCGTTGGATGGGAGTCCTGGAGGGTTGAGACGGATATTTTGTGATGCGTCTATGAGACGGACCGTGACGAAGCGTGAGAGATATTGAAGACCCAAAATGGGACTATTGAAAACCGTCCCACTTCAGGAAAGACATCATTAGATTTCCGTAGCGATTTGTTGCTCCGCAACCGATGAGGGAGGAAGGTGGAAATAGGTCATGTGGCGGCAGCTTGCCGAGGCTCTCTTTGGGGGGCCCGGAGCGGGGCCAGAGCATGACGGTTCTCAGAGAGCAAGGCGCCGTAAGCAAGGTGCATTGAGGAAGTAATCCATGCGTGTTCTGGTAGTGGAAGACGATCCTTCGCTGGCGATGTTTGTGCAGAAGGGACTCCTGCTGGAGGGCCATGAGGTAGAGCGGTGCGGCGATGGAGAGACGGCTCTGGAGATGGCGACGGAGCAGCCTCCTGATCTTGTGGTGCTGGATCTGGGACTGCCGCGGCGGGATGGAGTGGAAGTGCTGGAGCAGTTTCGCAGAGACTGGCCGGGCACCCTGATTCTGGTGCTCTCCGGGCGGAGCGATGTTCGGGAGCGCATCCGCTGTCTGGATCTGGGCGCCGACGACTTTCTACTCAAACCGTTCAGCTTCCATGAGCTGATGGCCCGCTGCCGTGCGCTGCTGCGCCGCCGGGATCGCCATGCGGATCCTATGCTGCGCTGCGGAGGCATACTTTTGAACCGCATGGAGCGCACCGTCAGCTACCATGGGGTTCCGATTGAGCTGACCACCAAGGAGTTCGCTCTGCTGGAGTTTCTGATGCTGCGCCGCGGCGCCTGTTGCACGCGCGCGGACCTGTTGCGCCAGGTATGGCAGAACTCACCGGAGGCTGGAGCTAACGTGGTGGACGTCTATATCACCTATCTGCGCAAGAAGTTAAGCGTTGCTCATCGGGACGAGGGTCTCTGGATCTCTCCGATTGAGACGGTGCGTGGCTTGGGCTACAGACTGCGCGATCTGGGGAATGTCTCGCGTGGCGAGGACGCCAGCCGCGAGGGGGCGGGGATAGAAGAGCCGCCCTCCGCGGGTGATTCTGAGGTTAGCCGCGCTGAGGCTGGAAGTTCCAAGACGCTGACTTCCGCGAGGCCAAGCCCCGAGGACGAGGCGCCGGTGGTGAATGAGGCTGGAGTGATCTTCCATGTATAGAACGCAGCTTGCCCCGATGCAACGAAGCGAGCGGGACCTTGAGTTGACCCACGCCGAGTTGCATGACCTCTGCCAGCCTTTGACGGCTTTGCAGTGCCAGTTGGAGATGAACACGATCCGCCGAGGCGACGATAGCGCAGAGCAGGTGATCCGTGGCGCACTGGAGGAGACGCGCCGCATCTTTGCAGTGATTGAACGGATGCGCTCTCGGCTGGAACAGATTGAGCGCTGGAGTGAAGGGTTCCCGGAGCAGGTGGGGAAGAGGAATGAGCGGAGACCGGTGAGCCAGTGAAAGGAAGCGGGGAAGAGAAGATGGTTTCAGCAAGCATAGATCTCGACAAGTCAGTTGTATTGGTCAGCGCGGACGCTGCGCTGCGCCAGCGGCTGCATGCCAGCCTGAGCGGACTGCGCTGGGATGTGCGCGAGGCCCGCGGCGGCGCGGAGGCGATGGAGATGCTGGACCGCCGGTCCAGTGGAGCGGTTCTGCTGGACCACTGGCTGCCGGATCTTGAGGTGATGGAGTTGGCGGGGCAGATCCGCACGATGTATCCGGCGATGGAGGTGCTTCGGATCGATGGAGAGATGCTGGAGGGCGAGGCGAAGGGTCCGCGCCGCCATGAGCTTCTGCATGCCCTTCGCGAGACGCAGCGTGCTTCCTCCCGAGCCAGCTCCGCCGTGGCGGATGCGACGGGTTGGGGAAGCGACCTGGCAGCGGCGAGATGGCGCGCGTCGAATGAGGGTGACTCTCCGCAGCCCTTCCGGATGGAGTCGGGTGCGATACGCAAGCCGCGGGTCAGGGAGTCCGGATCAAGGCCGATGGAGGAGGTGGATGCGGCGGGGCGAGGGGCCGGCCGTGGCAGGATCCAGCGGCGAGAGGGCTCTGGCGAGGCTGAGCCGGGCTTCAGCACAGCGATCAGCGGATTGGTGGGCAGCTCTGCGGAGATGCAGGAGTTGGCGCGCACGATTCGACTGGTGGCGCCGCGATCCGCAACGGTGTTGATTGAAGGAGAGACCGGGACGGGCAAGGAGGTGGTGGCGCGAGCTGTGCACAGCTTGAGCACTCGCTCCAGTAAGCCCTTTGTGGTGCTGAACTGCGCCGCGATTCCGGAGGCCCTGCTGGAGGCGGAGCTGTTTGGCCATGCGCGGGGGGCGTTTACGGGCGCGGTTCAGTCGCGCACCGGACGGATTGAAGCTGCCCACGGTGGAACCCTTCTGCTGGATGAGATCGGTGAGATGCCGTTGGGTCTTCAGGCCAAGATGCTGCGCTTTCTGGAGAACGGCGAGTTGCAGCGGGTGGGCGAAAATGAGCTGGTGAATGTGGATGTGCGGGTGATCGCCTCAACGCACAGACCCCTGGAGCGGCTGGCGGAGGAGGGCAGCTTCCGTCTGGATCTTTATCATCGGCTGGCAGTGTTTCCGATCGATATTCCTCCCCTGCGGGACCGCATGGCGGACATCGCCGAGCTGAGCGAACACTTTCTGGCCCTGCTGGGGAGACGATCTCCGCGCAAGACGCTCTCCGCGGCAGCGTTGGACAAGCTCTATCTGCACGACTGGCCGGGCAACGTTCGAGAACTGGCGCACGTTCTGGAGCGCGCCTCGATTCTTGCCGAGGATGCACCTGTGATTGGAGCAGAGGAGATCCGGTTGCGCCGCAGCCGCAAATCCTGACCAGCTCCTGGTGGCCGGTGTTTTTTGCGGGTCCGAGGTTCTGCCTGGGGCTTCGTGACTGACTGCCGATGGGAATCTGTTGGCGAGCGCGGCTGCTTGTCTGGAACGGGCGCGGCTCGCATCCGCGGGTGTTTTGGCGGCGCTTGGTCTTGAGCGGAGCCCAAGGAACCGGAGCGATCTGTGGCGTGATCGAAGCGCAGAGCGTGATGGGTCCGGTCTTTGATGCGGCCCTCCTTGGGAGGGCCATTCTTATGGATGGCTGCAACTCCGAATCCTAAAACTCTCTAAGAAAAACACACTAAAGTTTGGCCGTTGTCGTGCCTTTACTCCCATTGCCGAAACAGCGCAGAGCGGCGAGAGCGGGAGCAGGGGAGGACTATGGCCATGCATCAGAGCGACGACCAGACACAATTTGCGAACTCACAGTTTACGAGCGCACAATTTGCAGGCTCTCATTTTGCCGGTGCATCGGATGATGCTCCGCACTGGCTGCTAGACGAGCCATGGAGTCTTGCCGCCGCTGCTGAAGCCGAGTTCCCACCGGTTGCGGCCAAGCCGACAGTGCAGGCCATAGCGAAAGATACGACCCGAGCCGCTGATCCTGCAACCGGAGAGGAGAAGGGTAGAGATCGCGATAGCATTTTACTGGAACATCTGGCTACGGTGCGCTCGGTTGCGCATCGCATTCATGAGCGGCTGCCGGAGCATGTTGAGCTGGACGATCTGATCTCGGCCGGAGTGATTGGGCTGATCGACGCCTTCAATAAGTTCGATCACAGCAAACAAGTCCAGTTCAAAAGTTATGCGCAGTTCCGGATTCGCGGCGCGATTCTTGACTCCTTGCGGGTTCTGGACTGGAGTCCGCGCGAACTTCGGCGCAAGGGCCGCGCGGTGCAGGACGCCATTCTGGCTTTGACGCGGAGCCTGCAGCGGGTGCCGACGGAGCCGGAGATAGCCCGGGAGCTGAACCTGGATCTGAACGAGTACCAGCTTCTGCTAGGCCAACTGAAGGGGTTGGAGATAGGAAGCCTTAACCTGGAGAACAACGAGGACTCTGGTGAAGAGCAACTGGATTGCATCCCTGGATCGGCGCAGGACGATCCGCTCTTCCGCTGTCTGCAGGGGGAGATGCGCCAGCGGCTGAGGGATGCCATTGAGGAGCTTCCGGAGAAGGAGCGCATGGTGCTTACGCTCTACTACTTTGAAGAGATCACCATGAAAGAGATCGGTATGGCGCTGGGGGTGGTGGAGTCGCGCGTCTCCCAGATCCGCTCCGCAGCTGTGCGGCGGTTGCGCTCCCGCTTCCATGTTCCGCAGAGGAGCGTGCCCCGTCGGGCCGGTCTGCGGCATGGTTTGAGCGCTCCGTGCGATTGTTAGGATCCGCTGGGGTGCGACAGCTTTCTCAGGTCATCTCACAGCTACCAACGCCTGCCAGCTTGCCGCCCGGCGGCCCTGCGGCTGGCTCCCTGCCATTATGAACCGGCTGGCGATAGCCTGCGGCGGAATGGCGGTTGCAATCGTAGGAGCAGTTCGAAGATTAGAAAATGTTAATGCTGGTCGTCTGGTTTGGTGGGATGTTCTTACCCGGTGGAGCTGTCCAAGGAGCGTTCAGGCCATTCCGGTGTCGCCGTAGCTGTGGGGCGTGAGAGAGCCGCTTTGTGGGAAGGATTCCGAAGCGAAGCAGAAGAGCCGGCTTTCGGAGATTTCGACGGCGCCGATTTTCGACAGCGCTTCGGGTTGGGATGGTTGCGATCGGAGTGACCTGGCGGATGTTGTTTCCCCGAGTCAGGGGTGGGTGGTTCTCTGCGTAAGCGTTGGGGCGCTGTCGAGACGTAGTTGCACGACGAGGGTGCAGCCGGAAGGAGTCCGCGCCCGATTACGCTCTTCATCCGCGGGGCGTGCTCTGGAAGCAAGCAGGCTGATGGTGGTCTACGGCGAACTCGAACTGGAGGGAGAAGACCAAGCGTGGATCCCAGTGTGGGCAGGGAGTGAGGGCCCTTTGGGCAGCGACCGGTCCAACTTCGTCAGCCGATACGGGTTCATCGTGCTGCCAGCCCTGGGGCATGAGCCGGTGATGGCTGACTTGATCCAAGTGGAGGGGGCGGAACAGTCTGTTCTGCTCAATCACCTGCGGTACGGTTGCCGCTGCTGGTGGTTCCTGCTCGGCTTTGTGGACAAGTTAGGCGTAGCTGGCCTTGTTGGCTGCGGTTGCCGATTGCTTCTATCGATACCGGTGTGCCGATTGTCATGTTGTGATTCCGGCGTGATGACCTCCGATGCTTACAACGGCCCCACGCAGAGGAACTTTGGCCATGTGCCGCGCCGCTGCGTACGCAGAGCGCAGGATGCGGATGCTGATAGGAGTTTTTAAGAATTTCTAGCAAAAGCACAAAGGAATCGAGTTCAAAGTGGAGCTCAGGCTTACAATCTACGGAAACAGTGAGCGATTGGCGCGCCCAAACACAATGCTTCGTTGTGGAACCTGGGCGTGATCACCTGCGATGTGGCTCAATCTGCCAGTTCCCAGGACGTTCCGTTTTGGAAGCTTTGGCTGCGATGGGGTGGTTGCGGGCACGCTGGTCTTCTGACAGCTTGCGCCAGGCGCGGAAGGCGAAGGTTCCGAACGATGGTTTGACCCCTGCAGGTGCAGCGGATTTCAGGAAGCCATGCTGGCTTGCCCGGAAGATTGGGCGAGCACGGCAGGACAAGCGAGGATAGACGATGATGGTCCGCAATTGGGTCCGCAACATTGTGGCTCCGCGTAGGCGCTTTTCGTGGCGGCTGGCTGCAAGCGTCGCTTTCGCGGTGCTTTGCGCAGGTCCGCTGTTGGGGCAGACCAATCTGCAGGCAAACATCTCCGCGGGAAGACTGGCGGGAGTTCCGCTGCGTGGGGCGCCGGATGGGGCGGCGTTTTTCGGCATTCCATTTGCGGCTCAACCCGTTGGCGATCTGCGCTGGCGCGCGCCGCTACCAGCCCCGCATTGGAGCGGTGTGCGGCAGGCAACGGAGTACGGACCAGCGTGCTTGCAGACACCGAGCGGATGGCTGCCGGAGATGCTGGGTATCCGAGCGATGCGCACCAGCGAGGCGTGCCTGTATTTGAACGTGTGGACGCCGCAGCTTCAGTCCGCCGCGCATCTTCCCGTCTTCGTCTGGGTGCATGGCGGCGGTAATGTAGAAGGTTCGGGGGATTGGCCGCCGCTGGGCGCAACGCTGGCGAGACGCGGCGTGGTGGTGGTGAGCTTCAACTACCGGCTTGGTGTGTTTGGTTTTTTCAGCTCTCGGACGCTGAATGCGGAGTCTCCGCACCGGGTGTCCGGCAACTACGGACAGCTTGACCAGATTGCGGCGTTGAGGTGGGTCCGCGACAATATCCAGTCCTTTGGCGGAGACCCAAGGCGGGTCACTATCGGGGGCCAGTCGTCGGGCTCGCTGGATGTCTGCAATCTGATGGCTTCCCCTTTGGCGCACGGATTGTTTCAGGGCGCCATTCTGCAGAGCGGCGTCTGCGTGGACTCGATTGCGCCCTCGCTGAAGGAGGGTGACGTGATGAGCGCCAAGCTGGTGGCTGACCTCGGCTTACCCGCCGATGTTTCGATGGCGAAGCTGCGAGCCGTGGCAGCGGGACGCCTGCTTACGGCAGCGGCAGCGGACCCACATCTCGATCTGGAGCCCGTGGTGGACGGCTGGTTCCTGGCGGCGCAGCCCGCGGAGGTGTTTGCGAAGGGAGAGCAGGCGGCGATTCCAGTGGTTGTGGGCAGCACGCAGGATGAGGTTTCTATCTTCGCGAGTCCGCTGGTGCATGGAACGGCGTATCGTCCGGTAACCCTGGCCGCATACCACCACTGGCTCAAGGATGAGTTTGGCGGATTTGCCGATCAGGTATTTGCGGCCTATCCGGCGACCGCAGATAGCCAGACGCCAAGGGTCTTCCGCCGTATGTTTACCGACTACGACTTTGCCTTTGGCGCGTATCTGCTGGCGAAGGAGAACGCGGCTATCGGACGTCCGGCGTATCTCTACAACTTCGATTATGTGGGGGCTGGGCCATTTGCAAAGCTGGGCGCTTTTCACAGCGAAGAGAATATGTTTTTGAGCCAGCGTTATTGGACGAGCTGGGTGAAGCAGCCCTCCGACGCGACATTGTCCAACGCGATGATCGGTTACTGGGTGAACTTCATCAAGACGGGATCGCCAAACGGCGGCGGCCTGCCGGCGTGGCCCAAGTACTCGGAGGGAGGGCCGGTCTGCCAGAGACTGGGACGCGAGATTGGCCCGGGACCGGTACCCGAGGTCCAGCACTTTTCGGTATTTCAGCGCTTTCTTGATGCGCGATTGCAGTTGTGGGCGGCGGCACAGAGATAGACGGCGGCGGCGCAAAGGCTTTCCTGGGCCTGGCCGGGACCCTTGGGGAGGAAGGTGGTCCGTTTGCAGCCGGACGTTGTTGATGGAGCAACTCCGGTGGAGGGAGTTGGGACGGGTGGGATGGGATGGGCTGGTTGCATGCGCCGTGGCGCCCCGAAAGTGCATCGAATCCAGACGAGAGGTCTTTCTGTGGTCAGGCGCTCCCGGAAGGGGGTGCAGCGGCGTTTGGTGGGCGAAGTCTGCGGTGAAGGTTGGAGCCAGGCCGGACGACGGCGGGGGAGATGGTTGTAAGGTTGATGCAGGGTCTGTGTAAGGTCTGTGGAGGAGATCAGCATGAGCGAATGGGTACGAGTGAAAGCGGCCGATGGCCACGAACTGTCTGCATACCTCGCCAAGCCGGAGGGTGCGGCAAGAGGAGCTTTGGTGCTGGTGCAGGAGATCTTTGGAGTTAACGGCCACATCCGCGGCGTAGCGGACGGGTTTGCCAAGGAGGGCTATCTGGTGGTTGCGCCAGCGCTGTTCGACCGTTTTGAGAGAGGCGTCGAGCTGAAGTATGAGGGTGCGGATATGCAGCGGGCCTTTGGCTTCTACCAGCAATTGAAGCCGGAGACGACATTGCTGGACGTGTCTGCGGCGTTTCAGTATGTGCAGGGCGGACACAAGACGGGTGTGGTGGGATACTGCTATGGCGGTTTCACGTCCTGGATCAGCGCGACGCGGGGGCCGGCGACAGGGATGCACGCGGTGTGCGCGGTGGGCTACTACCCGGGAGGCATTGGCTCGGTGGCGGCGGAGAGACCGGCTTGCCCGGTACTGCTACACTTTGGGGGAAGGGATACGCACATCGGCGCTGAGCAGGTGGATGCTGTGCGTCGGCAGAGCTACCCAGACGTGACGGTCTTTCTGTACCCCGAGGCGGAGCACGGGTTCAACTGCGACGAACGCAGCAGTTTTAATGCCGCGGCAGCGCAACTGGCTCGTGAGCGCACGCTGGAGTTTCTGAACAAGCATCTGGCGGGATAAGAAGCGGCTGGCATGGCGAGGCCAAGCGCTTGGATTTGCTTCCGGGCCAGAGCGGGAACAGATGCAGATTCCAACGTCGAGGGGCGCGGAATGAGTGCCTCCGCATGATATTCTTTAAACCGGAAACTACGATTAAGTAGACTCATAGAGAATCAGGAGTAAGACCCGCCGTGTTGGCAACAGCGAAGAAGACAGAAATTATTACCAAGTTTCGCACGCACGATTCGGACACTGGAAGTCCGGAGGTGCAGATTGCGATCCTCAGTGAACGAATTGGTGAACTGACCGAGCACTTCAAGACCCATGCGAAGGATCATGGTTCGCGCCGTGGCCTGCTGATGCTGGTGAGCAAGCGCCGCCGCCTTCTTGACTACCTCAAGAAGACCGATTCGGATCGTTACCGCGACGTGATCACCAAGCTGGGAATCCGCAAATAGTCCAATTCATCTGCTACAGATCCGGCTGGTACAGATCATGCTTGTCTTGGCTTCGTCGAACATGGTTGTTCGGGGCGCTGATACAGGGATGGCGTTTTGACCAGCCGGGATGCGGATGCCGGGGACGCCGCAGGCGTTGGCTGGCAACAGGGCGGAGTGGGGAGTGGAAGGCGATTGAATCTGCAAAAGGGCATGGACGGGGTGGAGACAGCCGCAAGAGCCTCTGTTCGCGTCCTAACGGCGGCAAGCATCCTGTGGCAGCCGTCTGGCCGCCGCAAATGAGAAATCGTAGAGCCCCGGTCGAAGCAGATTCGACGGGGCTTTCGTCTTAGCACATCCGTTTTGAATTTATGTGCAGGGACGGCGAACGAGCTTAGAAGAAGAGAGACAGAGAAAACGAGGAACGTTTATGAAGCAGGAAGTGATTGTGGAGCTTGCCGGCGGCAAGCGGATTCAATTTGAGACAGGGCGGATTGCCAAGCAGGCCTCCGGCGCTGCGTTTACCACCAGCGGCGACAACGCGGTGCTGGCTACAGCGGTAGCCTCCCCTGACGCCAAAGAGGGCATTGACTTCTTTCCGTTGACCGTGGAGTATCGTGAGTTTACGTATGCCGGCGGCCGCATCCCCGGCGGCTTTATCAAGCGCGAAGGCCGGCCCAGCGAGAAGGAGATTCTGACTGCGCGGCAGATCGACCGCCCCATTCGTCCGCTGTTTCCGGAGGGTTTTCGGAATGAGACGCAGGTGGTCGCTTTTGTCTACTCGGCGGACCGGGAGAACGATCCGGACGTGCTGGGTATCAACGGCGCGAGCTGCGCTCTAGCGCTGTCCGATATTCCATTTCACGGTCCGGTTGGTGCTGTCCGGATTGGATACCTGGATGGCCAGTATGTGGTGAACCCGACCTACTCCGAGCGGCTAGCGAGCAAGCTCAACATCATGGTGGTGGGCACCAAGGATGGCATTGTGATGGTGGAGTCGGGCGCCTCGGAGGTGTCTGAGGAGGTGGTTGTGGGGGCCATCGAGTTTGCCCATGTTGAGATCAAGAAGATTGTTGTGGGTATTGAGGACCTGGTGAGCCGTGCGGGCAAAGCCAAGCGGCCGGTTCCTGTGGCGGAGGACGATCGCGAGTATCTGGCTGCGCTGAAGGCCAAGATAGGGGATCGTCTGAAGGACGCGCTGGACACCCAAAAGTATCCCAAGTTTGAGAGCTATGCGAAGGTGAAGGAGATCAAGGACGAGCTCAAGAAAGAGCTTCCGGCCGATGATGCGGAGGCGGGCAAAAAGCTCTCGAAGTACTTCGAGAGGCTGCGGGAGACGATCTTCCGCGAGCAGGTGCTGGGTGAGCGAATCCGTCCGGACCACAGAGCCTTTGATGAGATTCGGAAGGTGACGATCGAGACCGGGGTTTTGCCGCGGGTCCATGGATCGGCGTTGTTTACCCGAGGCGAGACGCAGGCTCTGGTGAGCGCGACGCTGGGCACCACCGATGATGCGCAGCGCATGGAGACCTATGAGGGGGAGAAGAAGCGCCGCTTCATGTTGCATTACAACTTTCCGCCGTTTTCTGTGGGCGAAGTTGGGCGCATGACGGGTGTAGGGCGCCGCGAGATTGGGCATGGCGCGCTGGCCTGGCGCGCGATTGAGGCGGTGCTTCCGAGCGAAGAGGATTCGCCTTACACGCTGCGGGTGGTGTCTGACATTCTGGAATCGAATGGTTCGAGTTCGATGGCGACGGTGTGCGGCGCCTCGCTGGCCCTGATGCAGGCGGGCATTCCGCTGAAGGGCTCTGTGGCCGGTGTGGCGATGGGACTGGTGAAGGACGGTGACAGTTACGCGATCCTGACGGACATCGCCGGCGCCGAGGACCACTACGGAGACATGGACTTCAAGGTAGCCGGAACCCGCAACGGGATCACGGCGCTGCAGATGGACATCAAGATTATGGGCATTACCACCCAGATCATGCGGGAGGCGCTGGAACAAGCCCGCCGTGGACGGCTCTTCCTGCTGGACATTATGGATGGAGTGATCTCGCGTGCTGCCGAGCAGACCAGCGTCTATGCGCCGCGCATTCACACGCTGCAGATCCCGACCGACAAGATCCGCGACCTGATTGGGCCGGGCGGCAAGGTGATCCGGGGCATTGTGGATGCTACCGGAGTGAAGATTGACGTGGATGATACAGGCCGCGTGAATGTAGCTTCGTCGGATGCAGAGGGTCTGGCCAAGGCTATCCAGATGATCTCTGACATCACAGCAGTTCCGGAGGTTGGAAAGACCTATCTGGGCAAGGTGGTCCGGCTGGCCGAGTTTGGGGCCTTTGTGGAGATCTTCCCGGGAACCGACGGGCTGTTGCATGTCTCCGAGATCGCCGAACATCGCGTCCGCGAGGTGAAGGATGAGCTGCGCGAGGGTGACCAGGTGCTGGTGAAGGTGCTTTCGATGGAGGGTAATCGGGTGAAGCTCTCGCGCAAGGCTGTTCTGCGCGAGCAGCGCGAGAAGCTTGGTCTGCCTCCTGTAGCGGAGCAGGCCGGCAGCGGGGAACGCGGTGGCCGGGATCGGGATCGGGATCGGGGCGAACGCGGGCCGCGTCCGGAACGCCCCGCTGCTCCGGTGCAGCCTCGCCATGCAGAGACGATTGTGGTGGAAGGCGGTGAGGATTTTGACGACGAGGATGAGGTTGATGGGGAAGAAGAGGGAGGCGAGGAGATGGAGGTAGCGGTGGGCGAGGCGCAGGGTGAGGACGGTTCACAGCCAGCCTCGCAGCCGGGATCGCGTCCTGCGGGCCAGCGCCGCAATCGCCGCCGTCGCGGCCGCCGTCCGGGAGGCAACGGAGGCGGTTCGCAGGGTGGAGGGAACAGCTAACTCGCGAGAGCAAGAACAGATGTTGAGGCCGCAACGAATCAACTGGTGGGCAGGCATGCGCTGGCTGGGACGTTGCGGCCTCTCCTTTTTGAGCGAACAGAATGTTTGGGCACCTTTTGGACGGGCGCGGTTTGTGGGTGAGGGGATCCTGCGGTGATGCTTCCGTTTTTATCCGCAGGGAGCTAAACTCTTCCCCATGGCGGCATCGATGTACATTGTTGTGGAGGGTGAGGATCCAGGGTATTGCATCTATGTGAACGGCCGAACGCTGGCGCGATATGAGAGTGTGGTGGAGAAGCTTGCACTGGATCTGGGCGTGAGACCCCTGTTGGAGTTCTTCTCTGCGGATGAAAACTCGATGGCGCTGCTTATCCAGGAGGGTGGTGGAGACCCAGCGCTGCTCAAGCGCCTTCCTCCGCCGCAGTGGTACCGTGCAGAGGACGGACTGCGCACACTGGATGCGCTGATTGCAGCGCTGGAACCGGATCCGCAACAACTTGGCAGTGAGGGCCCGGAGGTTCTGAGTGAGCTCCGCGAGTATCAGGCGGTGCTGCGAAAATCCGCGCAGCACGGTCACCGATGGCATCTGGCGGTGAGTTGGCGCTGAAGCGGCTGGCGTGAGGGTGCTCCCGCCGGGTGGATCTTCGGAGGGCGGAATTTCTGGAGTTTGAACTGGCTGGCACCTTCTTGAGGCAGGCGACGGATCAGGCGCAGCCCGAGCAAGATGAGAATGGGAGATTGGCTTTACTGCGGCTGGGTTTGGGCAAGAACGGGTTCCGGATGGGCAGCATCAGAGCCTGAGGATTGGGCCTCTTCCCCTGCGCGCGTGACCGCTCCCGCATCGGCTGCCGCATTGCCGGCGGCTGATGCGCCGAGCCCGCCGGTCACCGGTCCTGAGACCGCTCCTGCAACGGATCCTGCCACCGGCTCAGAGTCGTGAGGCCCCAAACCGAGCAGGATCAATGCTCTTGAATCCGGTGTGATCTTGGTTTGCCAGCCATGGTCTGCCTGGAGCTTTTGCATTGCGGCCGCGGTTTGCTCGTCCCACTTTCCGGTTGGATCGCCGGGCTGGTATCCGTGCTTGATCAGCGCTGTTTGAATCTGGATGACCCTGTCGGGCGGCATCTCCGCCGGGCCTCCGAGGCGGTGGGTGGAATGACGATGAAAGTGTCTGCGAAACCGTTCCGAGATATGGTGCTTGCCGGCGCTCCGCCGGTGAGCCACAGTCTTCGTGTGAGTGGAAGACGCAGTGGATGCAGAGGCTGAGATGGCCAGCATCAGGAGCAGTGCGGGAATAGCTGACGGGATGATCTTCCCCAGGAAAAGGCGCATTGCGTGGGTATGGTCCCTTTCGGTCGCACGAGTTGGGTTCACTTCTGACCGGCCCGAATCGCATCCTCAGGCTATTTAAATCTGAGCAGGTATGCAAGGGCGGCGGTAACGTATGTTGCAACAGAAGATACGCCGCTTACCCGAAGGTTAACTGGTGTTGCACCCTCGAGTGAGGGTTTGAGGCGGGAAAGTACGGGTGAATTGGCGAAAGAAGTGGAGGGTGCAGGCGCAATGCCCGCACCCTCCTGATGGACGAATCGCCTGGTTTAGGGCAAGGTTCCGCCGATGAAGGAGTCGCCGCCGCCTGGGTTCTGCGGATTGCGCACCACGAAGACCACATCGTCGCCCGACTTCAAACCACTTGCGATGGCGTTGAAGCTAGCCACATCGGTTACCGGCTTGCGGTTGATCTCGGTGATCACCGCGCCCTGGTAGAGACCGATGGCGTCGGCGAAGGACCCGGGCTTGACGCTGGTGACGACGACGCCGCCGGAGATGTGCAACGTGCCGTTCATCTCCGAGGTTGTGGGCTGCACGGAGACGCCAAACTTGAGCTCGCCGGCGTTGCTGGGCGAGGAAGGATTGGCGGCCTCGGCGCCGGAGCCGAGGTTGGCATAGAGCTTGTTCCGGTCTTCTACGCCGCAGCTAAGGGTGATGTGCTTGCCGGCACGGATGATGCCGAGGCTGATGGTGGTTCCGGGATGCTTGTCGGAGACGATGCTGATGAGCTCATCCCCATTCCGGATTGGTTGTCCATCCACGGAGACGATGATGTCCTGCGGTTGCACGCCGGCCTTAGCTGCAGGTCCGCCGGGAACGACTTCACTGACGATGACGCCACCGTTCGGGAAGCCATACATCTTGGCGACGGCGGAGGATGTGTTGGCCTGGAACTGCACACCGATAGAGCCGCGGACGACCTTATGTTCCGGTCCGATGAGCTGGTTGTAGACGTTGACGATGGTATTGGAGGGCAGAGCAAATCCGATGCCCTCATTCCCGGCTGACTGCGTGTAGATGGCGGTGTTCATGCCGATGACCTGGCCGGCCATATCGACCAGAGGTCCGCCGGAGTTGCCGGGGTTGATGGCGGCGTCGGTCTGGAGGAACTTCTGGAACTCGCCCTTGGCGACCTGATGGGCGTCAGCCCCTTCGTCGATGGAACGGTTCTTGGCCGAGATGATGCCAGCCGAGACTGTCTGGGAGAGGCCGAAGGGCTCGCCGATCGCGAGCACCCAATCACCAACCTCTACGCCATCCGAGTTGCCAATCTTGACGGTTGGCAAGGGATGATCAGAGTGAATCTTGATGACGGCGATATCGGTGTCTTTGTCGAAGCCGACCACGGTTGCCAGACGGCCGGGATCGGGGGAGTTCTGGGGATCGGAGGAGAGCTTGACGTAGATGCGGTCCGCCCCATCGATGACGTGGTAGTTGGTGAGGATATATCCGCGAGCATCTACGATAAAGCCCGATCCCAGGGCGCGGCTGGGGCCTTGGCTTTCCTGGCCGCCATTGCCTCCGGGCATGCCAAAGAAGTGGTTGAAGAAGTCCTGCATGCTCTGGTCGCCCTGGCCCGGTCCGGCGTTGCTGCCCTCTTTGGGCAGGGTTTCCGTGTTAATGTTGACCACCGCAGGGCCAACCTGTTTGACGATGGCCGAAAAACCATTGGACAGTGTGACAGGATTGGGAATGACCAAAGGCCGCGCGTCGCTGCTGTCAACGGCCTGCTTGGCGCTGACGTTTCCGGTCAGAAGCGACCCGGCCAAAACGCAGGCGGAAAGTGTTCCAAGAATCGTAAAAACCGTAGACATGTGTCCCTTGCGAATCTTGTGCCAGAGACCCTGTCCGAATCCATTCCATGGTTGCATGATGATGTTTGTCCTCGATCTGAATTCGTTCCATTCCATCTGATGCTTTGCGGAGATGCCGAGATAACCTGCTCAGCAGATTCGGCTTGTGCATTTCGCTCGCCGAGAGATAGACGTGGGCAGCGACGAAAGGTCGCAGAAGAATCTTTGCGGGCGCCGCAGCGTCCGTTTGGAATGCCTTCTCTAGTGTATGCATCTTTCTATGTTTTGGGCATGTTTGCCGGGCGTTGATCCGCATGCTGGGAGGGATGGGAGGGCTGGGAGGGCTGGCTGAGCGAGGAGGTTTGACCGGAAAGTGAATCGGCTTGGTTTGGCCGAGAGGTTCGGGTGCGGCAGGGTGTAGCGCTCTTCGACGCCTGCTTGGTTGTCCGGTGAGGGTGATGCGGGAGGCGGCGGTTCTCTGGCAGGCTGCATCTGGGGATCGGTCAGGCTCCGGTGAGGGGCAGGGTTTGGCTGCGTCCGCGGGTGAGGGGCCGCAACTCCGCAAGCAGGATTCCGGCAAGGATGAGGCCTGCTCCCAGCAGGCTGCGGCGTCCCAGGTGCTCACCCAGGAAGAGCAGGGAGGTGAGCCAGGCAAAGACTGGTTCCAGGGTGAGGATGAGCGCTGTGTGCGCGGGCGGCAGATGTTGTTGTGCCCAGCTCTGGATGGTGAATGCAGCGGCGGTGGCCAGCACGGCTGTGACCGTGAGAGCGAGCCAGACGACGGCGGTGCTATGGAAGTGAGGGCGGCCCTGGAGCGGAAGAGTGAGGAGCATGAGGATGGCGGCAAAGCCGATCTGCAGGGTTCCCAGTCGCCGCGCGGGGACCAGAGGAGCGGCGCGGGCCAGGGTGAGGAGGTGGGCGGCGAAGGCCAAGGCACAGCCCATGCAGAGCCACTCTCCCAAGCCAATCCCGGCAAAGAGATCCAGGCCCAGGCCGGGTGGAGTGGTGAGCAGGACAAGGCCGGAGAATGCCAGCAGCGCTCCTGTATAGGTGTCCAGAGTGGGACGCAAGGCAGAACCGGTACCGGGGGCGGAGTTGGGTTGGAGCGCGGGTGAGGGGGGTGAGACTGAAGCGGAGTGGCGGGGGGGGGGGGGAGGGG
>DAHXNO010000161.1 GCA_027365345.1 Granulicella sp. | reverse complement strand
ACCGGCGACACATTGCTTTTCCACAGGGTACCCATCGGTCCGCATACAACCGCCTCAGAACTTTATCCTGAACTTGCACAAAATGGAGCTAAACTCTTGGTCCAAACACTTTCTGGATTATCAGATGGCTCTATCCGCGCTCAGCCTCAAGACCATGCGGCGGCTACGCTGGCGCCGATTCTTACCCGTGAGGATGGTCGTGCGGATCTCCTCCATCGCACCGCCCAGGAGACCTACAACCGTTGGAGAGGCTTTACCCCGTGGCCTGGAGCTCACGCGGTCTTTCGCGGCAAGAGATTCCTTATCCACAAAATGCACACATCATCTTCTACACGAGATTTACTTCCGAATCATCTGGATCTATTGGATGGAGAGCTTCTCGCCGGTGCGGCGAACCACACCGCCTTGATCTTGGATGAGGTGCAAATGGAAGGGAAGCCCCGACTCTCCGGATCGCAGTTTGCCAAAGACTTCCAGCTTCATGCAGGGGAATATCTGGAGTAGAGGAGAAACTAGTAAGTATAAGCTATTCATATAAATGCATATTGTACTGAAAGTAATTGTTATGAATAGAGTTCGATCTCTATGAAAATCATGGACACTGGCTCCCGATGCCGAGCTGTGCTGCAAGGCGCTCCTGGCCCAGCCATCTGATGACCAAACCTGCAAAATCCCGGTCCGCTCAAGAGAGGTCAAGACCCGCTCAGAAGAGCTTCATCACCCAGCCTGCGAGTAATCCGGTTTCACCGTCCCGATCGGCTGCCTTTCACATCCTGCTTCGGGTTGCGACCACCGCGGCCCATGCGGACGACCTCCTTCACGGTCCGGCCGTCACGGCCCTCTCCCCACTCGACCGCAACCTGGCGACCACCCTGACCCTCGGAGTCTTGCGCTGGCAGATCGCGCTTGACGCCCGAATCGAATCGCTGCTGCTGCGCCCCGGTCAGGTGCTCCCCACACCCGTCGCAATCGCCCTCCGCCTCGGAGCCTTCCAGCTTCTGTATCTTGACCGTATTCCCGCCCACGCCGCACTCTCGGAGTCGGTAGAGCTGGTTCGCATCGCGCATCACCCTGGGGCAGCCGGCATGGTCAATGCCATTCTGCGTAACCTCACTCGCCAGCCCGCCCCCAAGTCCAGGGTGTTTGAGACGGTCTCCGCCTCCGCCCAGCGCCTTGGCCATCCTCTTTGGATTGTGGACCGATGGGTACAGAACTATGGACGATCGGCCGCACTGACCATCTGCGAGCACGGCCAAAAGGAACCTGCCCATCGATCCCTCTTTCTCCCCGATGTCCCCGCTCCCAACAGTCCCGATCAGGCGGCAGCCGCCAATCCAGCCGTCGAGCCAGAGCCGTCCTTCCATACACCTGTCCGTCCCTCGCCTGCGGCCGTAGAGGACGAAGCGCTTCAGAGTTCCTTCGGACGGCCGTCGGTATCCCTCCCACTGCCGCAACTGGACGATGGCTCACGATTGGTAGCCGAACTGACCGCAGCCGTGGCGAACCACGCAGCCTCTACCGCGCCCATCCGCATCTGGGATGCCTGCGCGGCTCCGGGTGGCAAGACACTCATCCTGCTCCACCGCCATGCCGACGCTCACCTTCTGGCCACAGACTCCAGCCCGCGCCGTCTCCATCTCCTTGCGGCCCGGCTCCAAGCCGCTGTGCTCCCCGGCCGAGAGGGGCTCTCCGGGACCTCGAATGTGCGTACCCTGCCCGCGGATGCCGCTCAGCTCCCGGCCTCGGAGGGTCTCTTCGACCTGATTCTCTGTGATGTACCCTGCAGCGGAACCGGGACGCTGGGCCGCAATCCGGAGATCCGCCATCGTCTGGAGCCTGCGGACCTTCCGCGTCAGGCGATCCGGCAGCGCCAGATCCTCAGCGCGGCGCTGGCCCATCTTGCCCCCGGCGGCAACCTGATCTACTCCACGTGCTCGCTGGAGCCGGAAGAGAATGAGCAGGTAGTCTCCGCTGTGCTGGCCACCACCCCGGGGATCACAAATCCCTCCCTGGAACCGGCTCTTGAAAGGCTAAGTAGCTCGGGCATCCTCACCTCGCTACCGCCGAATCTGATCCGCAACGGCTGTCTTCGTACCGTGCCCGGCGTCAACTTCCAGGGTGACGGCTTCTTCGCGGCCCTGCTCCATCGGCCCGCGTAGAGTCAGGAAACTTTACCGCTTACCTGGCCTTCATGCCATGCAAAACGAGTGATTCCCTTTGCGTCGGTAGTCGGTAGTGGATCTTTTCGAAGGGAAAGGGGACACGCTCCTGAAGTCCTATCCCTGAAGTCGCCTCCCTGAAGTCGCCTCAAGGCGTCGCCTTAGCCGGGCCCAGAGGCGGCGGCGCTGGCGTGGCCGCCGGCATCTGCACGGTCAGACGCACCACATCTCCCGCAGTAGCCTTGAAACCAGACTCCGGCCACTGCGCCGTGACCAACGCATCCGGAGCGACGGTTCCAAAAGGCACACCACCACCTGTTGTTTGCCCTAATACTGCCATCGCCCCGGCTGACGCTGGTGCAATCGTCACCACCTTCAGCCCCAGCCCGGCTGCCCACTCTCTCGCCGCTCCGTCCTTCATTCCTGCAAACGAAGGCATCACGAATGCCTGTGTCGTGTTCTCGATTGAGCTAAGCAGTAAGTTCACCACCGGCTGGTCTACGCCGGCATTGGGCTGTGGGGTCTGCGCCAGCGTCATCTCCGGATCTCCTGGAGCGCCGATATGCGCCAACGTCCCCAGATCGAGGTGGGTTCTACGCAGGTTCATTGAGGCCTCCTGCACAGGCTCTCCGACAACATCCGGGATGGTCACCTGCTGCGGTCCCAGGCTTTCCGTCACTCGCACCTGCCACCCGTGCCGAACCGTCGTTCCTGCGGCTGGCGTCTGGGAGAGAATTCGTCCCGCCGGCTCGGTTGTTGAATAGAATCTGCTTTCAAGATTAAGCCCCACACCGGTACGGAGCGCAGCTTGGCTGGCCTCGGCTACCGTCATTCCCGCAAAGTCCGGGATCGTCACCTCATGGCCATGCAAGGCCACTCGTAACGTGACGGCCGCGGCCAACAACATTACGGCGAGCATCTCCAGGCCCAACAAAGCCACGCGAAAAAAACGTTTCATCGTATCGTCTCGTACTGGTTCTCGTATTTGGGCCCCACATAAGGACCTTCACAAGACAGAATCCAGTCTATAGGCCTGGGTCGCCGTGCTGCGCCGTTTCGAACCCAGGAACCGGGTACGTCCACGCCGGGCTCCGGCTTCAGGAGACCCTGTACCGAAGACCTCTCGATCGGTCTCCATGCGGATCTTTACCGGCGATTATCCGTCGCCGGCTCAGGATGAATCAACACCCGCGTCACCTGCGGATTGTGCAAACGGAACTCATCCGCAAAGTTCGTAATCACGTCGTGTACTGCCTCCATGGGGAGATCATCCGGCAGCGTGCAGTGCAGATTCACCTGCACATTCTTTGCCGCGCCACCGTGCCCTCTGGTCACAGAGATCTCATGCACATCCAGGATCTCAGGGAAGTGGCTTGCCGTATTTCGCAACTGTATCTCCAGGTTATGGGTCAGCTCCACCTGCGCTGCCGTGGCAATGGTAGCCGGCTCACTCTCAATATGGGTCAGCAGGGAGGCAACCTCGGGCACCTCGCGCTTCACCTCTGCCTCCAGCGCCGTCACCACCTCATGCGCCTGGTGCAGGGGCATCGTCTCGGGTACCTCCAGATGCTGCTCCACGTGCAGCGCGCCATCATATTGCCGCACGCTCACATCATGGATGGAAAGATTGGAGCGTGCAGCCACCGCCCGCACCTTATCGAAGACCGTCTCGCCCAGGGTTGCCGTCGGTATCGTGTGGATCACAACATCGGCGCCGGGAAGCAGCCGCTGCACGCCCGCGGTGGCGGCTCGGGTAATCTCTTCGGAGCGTTGGAAGGTCAATCGCCGTGGCAGGCTCAAGGTCAGATCAACAAAGTAATTGGACCCTGACTTGCGCACCCGCACGCGGTTTACAGCCAGTATCCCGTCCTGCGTCTCCAGATTCCGAATCAGCTCCGTGCGAATCTGCTGCCGGACCTCTGGCGGCGTGGCATCCAGCAGGGAATCAACCGTATGGCGAGCCAGCCGCCACGTTACCCGGAGGATGATGCCGGCTACCAGCAACGCCGCGATCGGGTCTGCATACTCCAATGCGGGCACGTGGAGCTTCTCTCCCGTAAATGCCGCCAACAACCCGAGAAACACCGCTGCGGAAGACCAGATATCCGTTCGGAAGTGGACCGCGTCGGCCAGCAGAGCGTCGCTTCTGTATGCCGCCGCTACCCGGCGCAGCGAACGAGACCGGGTGTAGTCCACCGTCATCGAGAGCAGCAGAACAACAAAGGGCCAGACTGACTGGTGGAGTTCCAGGTCCCTTCCACGTACCATCCTCTCCACGGAAGCGCCGGAGATCCACACGCAGGAGCCCACCATCAGGATCGTCTCAAACGCCGCCGACAGGCTCTCCAGTTTTCCGTGTCCATAGTTATGTTCCTCATCGGCTGGCCGGTCAGCCACCCTCACCGTCAGCAGCGTCACTGCCGATGCGATCAGATCAATCAAGGAGTGAGCCGCCTCACTCAGCATGCCCAGCGAACCGGTCAGTAGCCCCGTAAGCAGCTTGAGCAAGGTAATCCCCACGGCCGCCAGTACCGATGCCTGCGCCGCCGATAGCTTGGCCGCTGTGGGCTCGGGATGGATCAAGTCGTGGTTGCCTGCTCTCCGCATCATCGCCCCATGAGCATACACGTGCTGCGCCCAAACCGCACCACCACAACCAGGCCCGTCTGCCGCAAAAGGCTCGCTTACTGCTTCACGCCACGGTAAAGACCCGCCGCGCGCAGCAGGTAGCCGTCCCAGGCGCTCTGCTGAAATCCGGCGTCGCGCATCATCCTCAGCATCTGCTCAGGCCGCGGGAATCGCATCACCGAATCGGGCAGATAACGGTAGGCCGCTCGCTGGCCAGAGATCAGCCCGCCCAGCACCGGCAGCACGTGTTGAAAATACATCCCGTATCCCCATCCACGCACGCCATCCGGCTGATTTGCCTCCAGAATCCCAATCTGCCCTCCTGGCGTCAGCACCCGGAAGATCTCCGCCAGCCCCTCCGCATAGTTCGTCAGATTCCTGAATCCAAAGGCTGAGGTCACCAGATCAAAGCTGCCATCCGTATACGGCAGGTGCATCGCATCCCCCTGAACCCATTGCACGTTGGCGAAGCTGTACTTGCTCCTGGCGCGATCCAGCATCGCCGTGGAAAAATCCAATCCCGTGATCGGCTCTGCGTCCCCCGGACGCAGCCGAAGCAGCGCTGCGGTCAGATCTCCCGTGCCGCAACACAGGTCGAGTACCCGCGCCTCCGGCCGTTTCAGCACGCCGCGGAAGCTCTCCGCTGTCCGTCTCCACCAGATCCGGTCCAAGCCCATGGAGAGCAGATGATTCAGCACATCGTAGCGCGGCGCAATCGAGTCAAACAGATCTCGCACGTGCTCGGCTGCGGCAGCCTCACTGGTCTCGCCCTTTGGCCGCGCCCCGGGATTCACCGCTGGGGACTTGTCCATCGCCGACCCACTCATGCCCCCAAACCCTTCGCTTCGTTCACCACGTCTTCCGCAGCCCGCATCAACTCGGCTTCGGTCACATCCTTCACCACGGTGGCGTCTCCAATCCCCACTGGCAGCACAAATTGCCTCGTTCCGCTGCGATTCTTCTTGTCCTTTGCGGTCAACGCCACCAGTTCACTCGCAGCCGCGCTAAAGCCACGCATGGGGCCATAGGCGCGGATGGTACGCGCCATTCGCTCGGCCTCCGCCCCGGTTACCAGTCTGCGGCTCGCCGCAATGTTCACGGCAGCAATCATCCCCCAGGCCACGGCTTCTCCGTGCAGAAGCTCGCGGTATCCGGTCGCCGCTTCGATGGCGTGCCCCAGCGTATGTCCCAGATTGAGAACCATGCGCAGTCCACCCTCCCGCTCATCCGAGTTCACCACCTCGGCCTTCACGCGCACGCTGGCCGCTACCACCCGCGTCAGCGCCTCCGGGCTGCCGGCGAGCACCGCGTCCCGCTGCGTCTCCAGAAACTCGAAGAGTTCGCGGTCGCGGATGATTCCGGACTTGATCGCCTCCTGCAATCCAGCCCTCAACTCTGCCGTTGGCAGGGTCGCCAGCGTAGCCGTGTCCGCATACACCGCCATGGGGTGATGAAAGGCTCCCGCCAGATTCTTGCCTGCCGCCAGGTTCACGCCGGTCTTGCCGCCCAACGAACTATCTACCTGCGCCAGCAACGTTGTCGGTACGCCCACATAGCGGATTCCACGCATGTAGATCGCCGCCAGAAAGCCGGTCACATCCCCCAGCACGCCTCCGCCCAGGGCGACCAGCACAGAGTCGCGATCCGCTCCAAGCTGGGCTAACTCCTCGGCTAGGCGCTCCACGGTAGCCAGGCGCTTATGCTCCTCGCCGGCTGGAACCAGCAACCGATGAATGCCTCCGAGGCCCAGACCACGGAAGCTGTCTTCCAGCCGCGCTCCCCACAGCCGTTCGATCTCCGCTGAAGTCACCACAAAAGCGCGCTGCCTTCCCGCCCGCAATCCGCCATTGAGCAGAGCATCCACACGCGCGCCCACATCATCCACCAACCCCTCGCCAATCTCCACGTCGTAGGCGGCAGAGGGGGTTCGAACGCCGATCACTGTATTCGCAGTTGAGTGCACCATTTCATCTCAGCATAGCGCGCCTTGGTGCTTGTCCCAAGCCCCGCGCTCGCCTCAGGCCGCCTCAGGCGTGCGCCGGAGCAGCGAAGCTCCCACCGTAACCCCCACCAGCCCGGCAATTACCGCCAGCGTGCTTCCCGGCCCAATCGGCAGCCAATCGGCAGCCAGCATCTTCAGCCCTGCAAACCCAAGT
>DAHXNO010000039.1 GCA_027365345.1 Granulicella sp. | reverse complement strand
GGCTCGACCTTGGACCACAAGGCATCCGATACCGTCCACGACTTGATCTGCGCCATCCTGAGCCGTATCTTCGCCCAACTACGCCCTCCGCCGACAAGATAATCGACGGCAGGAATCAAGCCAA
Source organism: Granulicella sp. (assembly GCA_027365345.1). Classification (GTDB taxonomy): domain Bacteria; phylum Acidobacteriota; class Terriglobia; order Terriglobales; family Acidobacteriaceae; genus Granulicella. The sequence goes on along the minus strand of DAHXNO010000039.1, from coordinate 56,471 downwards.
TCACTATTTACGGATAGTTTCTAAGAATCATACCTTGCAAGTATGCCACAGTAGTACACAATTGCGCGACGGGGCCCCACGCGGGGCGCGTGGATTGAAACGGAGAGCAGCCAAGGCATGCGGCATCCAGACCAAGGTCGCTCCCCGCGCGCGCGGCGACTCCTTGACAGAAAAGTCTAAAGAGGAGCTCTATGAGGGTCGCTCCCCGCGCGCGCGGCGACTCCACCGCTGATAAAACCTGCGCCAGACACGCTCGGCCCGCAGATGCGGACAAGAAGACCGCCGCCGGAATCCGCAACACCGACCCAGACCCTCTTCTCGTTCCCTCGCCGTTCCTACCCAAAGCATCGGATTCAATGCCTCTAGCATGCTTTTTCCATGTCGAGGCTCCCAGGATTGACCTACCTGAAATCCGTTCCGTCACCGAGTTCCAGCGAAATGCAAAGGAGTAGGTTGGCAAACTCAAAGGCTCCAAAACCCCGCTCGTCCTCACTGGGAACGGTCGAGCAGAACTCGTGGCCCAGGATGCCGCCAGCTATCAGGATATGCTGGACCGCCTTGAGAAGCTGGAGGCCGTTGCCGCAGTTCAGACCGGCCTACAAGACATGGAAGGCGGCAAGGTGCGGCCGCCGCGGAAGGCGTTGAAGGATCTTGAAAAAAACCTGGACTCCAGCGTTGAAATTACCGAAACGGCTTTGGAAGATGCAGAGAATCATCTCCGGTTTCCGCAAAAGGATCGACCGCAGCCTTGGGCCGCCGAACGATGGCGGAAAGGGCTGCTGGATGCCGCGCCAACCCTCCCGGCCCGCGTCCTCCTATCCAGCGGCAGACCTCACTGCGCTCTCCAACTCCTCTCATTGGAAGCTACCTTCCCAGTTGCCTGCGCAATTTCTTGCACATCTCCCTCTCCACCCAAATCGGAGCACCTCTTTCCCAAGGAAAAGGCAGGGAGACATTTGGCAATTCAATTGCCCCTGCAAGTAGCCGTCACCCAAGCATTTGTCCAACACTTGCACCGCTAGATTCTTAAGGAGCCATCAAATGGTCAAGCATCTTTCCTCCCTCGCCATCCTGGCTGTGGCAGCCGGCATCATTACGGCAGCGCCAGCCGCCCGCGCTGACGCCATCTACAGCCCTCTCACCGTGACTGTCTGGAACGGCCTCGGCACTACTGACACCAGCTACACCGCAGATCTGGCCTCAATGCCCACAGGAATGCCACTGGCAACCTTCACCTACACCGGGCCACTGGACTTTGCGAACAACGTTTACGGTAGCACGAATACGTTCCTACAGTTCTTCAACAGCCAAGGCAGCACAAACTACACCAGCGACATCTCCAACTTCTCCTCCTCAGACACCTTGTCCAGTTTCCTGGGCGCGGTGATGAGCACACCGGGTGAGAGCAAGGGCATCAACACCTACATGTCCTTCACCGGCTCTTACACAGGTGGCGGATCTGTGAGCGTCGTGCACGACGATGGCGCCAGCCTCTACACAGGCATGAACTATAGCAACAGCGTGCTTTCCAGTCCTAGTCCCACCTCCGCAATACCAACCCCCGGTACCCTGCCGACCGGCACGAACACCCCGTTCGACCTGATTTATGTTGAATCGAACGGCGCCCCCTCCGATCTGGTGGTCACCGGCCTCTCGCCCGTACCGGAGCCGGACAGCCTCCTCCTGCTGGGCACCGGGCTACTCGGTGTCGCTGGAATTGCTCGCAGAAAGCTCCGCGCTAAGCTGAGCTCGTCTAAGCTGAGCTCGTAGCCGGGCTCGTAACCTCATCCACAGGGAAGGTGCTCAGATTCTCCTGCCTCTCCTGGAGCGTTGCTGCTCGCCAGCAACGCTTCGGAGAGGATGTGGACGTCTATGGCCGCTTGTGTTCATAGATAGAGATCGCGTTCCCCGAGAGCCAACGCCCGCCAAGCCCCTGTGGATAGCTGGCGGCTTCGCAACGCAACCGCCTGCAGGCCCAACTTTCGCAATCAACGTCGTACGCGGATCAATCTACAAGGACCGGATCAAGCGGAATATTTGCCTTCTTTTCCGCGGCGCAGCCTCGTCAGCACTCTGGCAGCCGAAGCTGTCCACTGCGAGAGTTGCGCCTCGGCCTCGAACTCCAGCGGCGGATGCCGCGCCCTTTGCGGCAATATCTCCATTCGCCCGCTGCCCCTCTCAGGCGTAGAACCGGCGCACAGCCTCCACCACGCTCTCCAACTCCTCCATCCGCAGTTCGGGATAGATGGGCAGCGCCAAAACCTCCGTTGCCGCCTGCTCGCTCCGCGGCAGGTCTCCCAACCGATAGCCCAGCCCCTCCAAACTCTTTTGCAGGTGCAATGGCAGCGGGTAATACACCTCTGAGCCGATCGACTGCGCGCTCAGGCGCTCGCGCAGCTCGTCCCGCCTTGGAGCGCGAATCACATACTGATGGAACACAGGAACCCCGCGCGGATCGGTGAAGGGAAGTACGACTCCATCCTTCGTCGTCGCGCCCACCAGCCCGGCTTTCATGAATCGCTCCTGATAGAGAGCGGCCAGCGCTCGCCGCCGCTGGTTTCCCGCCTCCACTCGCCGCAGCTTCACCCGTAGAACCGCGGCCTGCAGGGCGTCCAGCCGGGAGTTCCAGCCCACCTCGTCGTGATAGTACCGTCTGCGCATTCCATGGACCCGCAACATAGCAGCCGTCTCCGCGGTATCCGGGTCGCGCGTAGTCACCATGCCGGCGTCTCCAAACGCGCTCAGATTCTTGGTGGGATAAAAGCTGAAGGCCGCCGCATCGCCCAATCCACCGGCTCGAACCCCCTCCCAGGTGGCTCCAAAGGCCTGCGCCGCATCCTCCACCAGCTTCAGCCCCCTCCGTTCCCGTAGCGCTCCCAGCGCCGTCATATCCGCGCACTGCCCATAGAGATGCACCGGCATCACGCAGGCTGCCCGCTCCCGCGTCCGGGCTAGCGTCTCCTCCACGCTGTCGGCAGATAGATTCAACGTCCTCTCATCGATATCCGCCAGAATCGGCCTGGCCCCAGCCCGCAGAATGGCGCTCACTGTCGCAAAGAAGCTGAACGGCGTCGTGATCACCGCATCTCCGGGCCCAATCCCCAGGGCCGCCAGCGCCAGCCACAGCGCATCCGTGCCGCTGCCGCAACCCACCGCAAACGGAACCTGGCAGGCCAGGGCCGCCTCTTCTTCAAACCGAGCCACCTCCGGCCCCAGAATAAAGCGCTGGGACTCACATACACTCGTAATCGCCGCCAGAACCTCCTCACGGATCTCCTCGAACTCTCGCCGGAAGTCAAGCATCGGAACCGCAATCAGGTTTGGCTGGGAATCGGTCTGGCTCATCTCATCCATCGTAAATCTCCGCCGTCTTCGACTGTCCGGTCTTCGATGCGCTTGTGCGGAAGGGTCAAAGGCATTTAAGGTGGAGATTGCAAGTCTGTTTGGCTGCAGGGTTAGACCGCGAGGTTTCAGCGCGGAATGTCAAGAATATGGTTGGGTGCGATGATACGAGGAGATCGGCACATGGATTCCAAGCCGGCGCAGAATATTCAGGATACGTTCCTGAATACGGTCCGTAAGGACAAAAGCCCCATTACGATCTACCTTGTCAGCGGCGTCAAGCTGACAGGCAAGATCCGTTCCTTCGATAAATACTCTGTTCTTTTGGAAAACAACTTCCAGGAGCAGTTGATCTTCAAGCACGCTATCTCCACGGTAGTCAGCGGCCGCCCAACGATCTTCGGGGAATCGCGCGGCGAGGCCCGGCCGGCAACTCCGGCTCATCCGGAGAGTCCGCAGCCGGCCACAGGTACGGCCAACAGCTAGTCCCGCTGCACCCCCTCAGGCCGCTCGGCAGGAACCGGCTGGAAATCCGCCCGGACTTGGCCCAAAACAGGCCCAGCGTCGGCCCGGCCTCAAACTGCCGCCAGCCGCTTGACCGGGACAGATCGCCGCCAATGGGCAAGAGAACTCCAGGCGGCAAAGGAACTCCAGCGGGCAAAGCCTTTCCATCTCCGGCCCTGCCGTCTTTCGCCCCAACCTGGTTCTGATGGTGCGCCGGCGGTACGCCTGCCGTGGCCAGTAGTGCGTCAGCCGTGGGCCAGTTGTGCGTAGGCCGTGCGCCATCGGCTACCCTCGCCGGGGAACCACGCGCGTTCTGGGCCAGGTGCGCTCTCCGCGCAGGTTCCGGTGCTCTCGCTGGCCGCCTTGCTCAGTAGGAGAGGGCAGAGCATACTAGCCCTGCGCTCCAGGACTCCTTGTCCACAGAACACCGCTTTGCGCTCACGCAAGCAGAGAAGGCTTCCTAACCATGAAACCGGCTTCTAAATCCCGGCCTGGCCGCGAAGCGATCGAGCGGGACCTGCTCCGTTCCCGCCAAAGTGCGTCACGCGAAAGCGCCGTTCTGGTCGCCGTAGACTTCACCACCGATCGCTTTCGCCCTTCGCCCGCGGCCTTGCAGGCCCGCAAGGCCGCGGCCATCACCCAGCTTGCGGATCGCCAGCAGAGCGCTCGGCTTGCCGATCACGACCGGCTCGACCAACACCAGAATCAAGATCCGAATCAGGACCAGAAATACGGCCACTTGGACGATCCTCTGGATCCCTTCCCGGAGACCACGGAACCTTCATCCCCTCCCGGCGCCGCGCCGCGCACACCCGATCTGGATTTCGATGCCTCCCTGGCGGAGTTTCAGGAACTCGCCCGCTCGGCCGGAGCCACCATTGCCTCAGTGCTCATCCAGCGCCGCGCCCGCCCCGACCCTGCCACCCTGGTGGGCAGCGGAAAACTCGCGGAAATCGTCGCTACCGTAGCCTCCACCGGAGCCAGCCTCGTGCTCTTCGATCACGACTTGACGCCCACCCAGGCGCGCAACATTGAAGCCCAACTGCCTTGCACGGTCATTGACCGCACCCAGTTGATCCTCGACATCTTTGCCCACCACGCGCGCACGCGGGAAGGCCAGTTGCAGGTGGAGCTGGCGCAGCTCGAATATCAGCTTCCCAGATTGGTCGGCCGCGGCAAATCCATGTCCCAGGCCGGCGGCGGCATTGGAACCCGCGGCCCCGGGGAGACTCAGTTGGAAACCGACCGGCGCAAGATCAAAGTGCGCCTCGATCGGATCCGCCTGCAACTCGAGGCGGTGCGCAGAATCCGCCGCCAGCAGCGTGGCCGCCGTGAGGCCGTTCCAGTGCCTACTGTCGCCTTGGTCGGCTACACCAACGCCGGCAAATCCACCCTCTTCAACTCCTTGACCGGCGGGGAGGTGCTGGCCTCAGAGCGAATGTTCGCTACGCTGGATCCTAAGCTGCGCCAGCTCACCCTGCCCTCGCGGCGCAAGGTCTTGCTCTCCGATACCGTCGGATTCATCCGCAATCTTCCTCATGAGCTGGTCAGCAGCTTCCGCGCCACGCTGGAGGAGGTGGAGCGAGCAGAACTCCTGTTGCACGTTCAGGATGCAGCCAGTCCAACCCTGGAGGAGCAGCGCGCCCAGGTGGAGGCGGTTCTCTCCGAGCTGGGCGTCAATGACAAGCCAAGCCTCCATGTTCTCAATAAGATTGACCTCCTTCCGGCCGGATCGGGACAGATCTCGGGACGGCCAGGCCCAGGTACCGTCGCTGTCTCGGCCCTCACCGGAGCCGGGCTGGACGCTCTGCTCCAGGCCATGGATGCGGCCCTCACTTCGGATCCACTCGAATCCGCCGAGTTTCGCATCCCCCAGGCCGAAGGCCGGGTGATCGCCGCCTTGGAGCGGGGAGCCACCATCACAGCACAGCGGTTTCAGGGCAATCTGGTCTATCTGCACATCCTCGGCCCCAGCTCCTTGCTGGACCGCTATCGGCGCTATCGCACCGTCTCTGGACCGCCGGAAACCAGAGGATGAACTGGCATTAAAACTACAGGCCGCCTGATCGGGGAGCGGAGGTGGTGTCCCCGTATCACGCGGCCTGCACGACCCGGAATGGGTCTCAGGATGGTAAGAATATTGTACTCCTGCCTTGGCTTCGGAAGGAAGAAATAAACTGCCCAGACCCCAATCCGAGCCTCCACTCTAGGCGGCCGGAAGCGGAACGCGCGTTGCTGCGCAATTTGGCATTCTTTTGCCGATTCTGGACTTTCAACTGCCATATTTGTTACAAATAGTGGGAAAGAAATATCAACAATTTAGATTGTTTGAGCGCGTTCTCCGGCAGCGGAGATTAGGGTTGGGTCTGCTGCCGGAAAATGATCGGCTCAGTATGCCTACTGAAGAATCTGGAATCTCATGGACATATTGCATCAACTTGGCGGTCTAGTGCTTGGCTCTGTGCCGGCCATGGTCTTTTTCCTCCTGTTGGTGGCTGCCTACGGGCCGTTGGTGCGCAGGCCGCTGGAGAAAACCCTGGAGGAACGCCGCGCCCGCACCACTGGAACCGTGGAAAAGGCCCACCAGGCTATGGCTGCCGCCGAAGCCAAGGCTGGCGTTTACGAGCAGAAGCTCCGCGCTGCCCGCAATGAGATGCTGGCGGCCCGTGAGCGCAAGCGCCGGCAATGGAAGGCCGAACGCGATCAGGCCATCGAAAGCGCCCGCGCCGCCGCGCAGCAACAAGTCCGTACCGCCCGGCAAGAGATAGACGCCATGGCGGAGACCGCGCGCACCCAGATCGAAGAGTCCACCGCGTTGCTCAGCGAGCAGATTCTGCGTGCCGTCCTCCCGGCAGGCCCCAGCTTTACGGAGGCGCGCCAGTGAACTGGTTTCCACCTTCTACCGCAGTCAGACGCTGCTGCCGAATCCCCGCACTGGGCCTCGTCCTGTTGCTGCTCGGCACGGTCTCTTTGCCTGCCCAGACTACGAACCAAACCACAGCTCAGACTTCAGCCCAGAACTCGACCCAGAATGGCTCGCAGCCGAATCCCGCGCAGCAGAATCTCGCCTCCGGGAACGGCGCATCCTCCTCATCCAGCGATTCCTCTGAATCCAATGGCATCGACCAGTACTGGGTCTCGGCCCCCGTGGTCAAATTGGGCGGCCTGCTGGGGATGAAGCCGGAAACCGCATCCCATGTCTTCCAGCTCATCAATCTTTTGATCCTCGGAGCAGGGATCGGCTACGGGCTGCTCAAACTGTTGCCTCCCGCCATTCGCCGCCGCAACCAGGCCATTCAGACGCATCTGGCGGAAGCTCGTACCGTCACCGAGCAGGCTACCGCTCGGCTCAGCGCTGTCGAAGAGCGCTTATCCCGGCTGGATGCTGAGATCCAGGCGATTCGCCTCCAGGCTGACTCTGACCTCGCCCGCGATGAGCAGTTGATCAAGGCCGGTGTCGAAGAGGAGAAGCAAAAGATCATTGCGGCAGCCGAGGCTGAGATTCAGAGTGCCGCCAACACCGCTCGCCGTGAGCTGCAAAGATTTGCCGCGGAGCTCGCCGTCGGCCAGGCCGAGCGCAAACTGGTGGTCACCGCGGACACGGACCGCCGCCTGGTCGAAGGCTTCGCCCGTAGGCTTGGTGAAGGGAGCAATAACTAATGGCGGCGATCGATCTTCGCTACGCGCGTGCTCTTGCGGATGTCATCTCAGAACAGAAACGGAACGGTCAGGCAGTGCTGCGCCAGTTGAATGACTTCGCCGATCTTCTTGAGCAGAGTAAGGAGCTTCGCCAGGCATTGGCGGATCCATCCATCCCCGAGGGGCAGAAACTCAAGGTGTTGGACGCAATCGCAGGGAAGCTTGGCCTCGACTCTCCGGTGCGCAACTTCCTCGCTGTGGTCATCCGGCATCAGCGCCTCGACGATCTGCGAAGCATGATCCGAGCCTATGATTCCTTGGTCGAAGAAGGAGCCGGCATTACTGAGGCGGAGGTGATCAGCGCCCTGCCCTTGGACCAGGCCAACCGCAAACTGCTGGAACAGAACATTGCAACCCTCACCGGCAAGCAACAGGTGCGCGCCACCTACCGGGAAGATCCCGCGCTTCTGGGCGGTGCGGTGGTTACCGTAGGATCTCAGGTCTACGATGGCTCCATTCGTGGCCAACTGCGCCAGCTCAAGAGTCGGCTGATCGCGGCTGGAGCGTAGTCGGCCGCCCAAAGACTCATCCCGGCCGGTCGGCCGTCAGAAGCCCGAAGCCGGAAACATCAAGTAGCAAAGACAAGATTTGCAGCATGTAAGGGAAAAGGAACTACATGGCAACGATTCAGGCAAACGAGATCACGGAACTGCTTCGCCAGCAGATCGAGAACTACGAACAGCGCATCCAGGTCGATGAGGTTGGAACCATCATTACCTTGGGGGATGGCATCGCGCGCGTGCATGGACTGGATAAGGTGATGGCGGGGGAACTCATCGAGTTCCCGCATGGTGTCTCCGGTCTCGCGATGAACCTGGACGAAGACCAGGTCGGCGCTGTCATCCTGGGCGACTACACCGAACTCAAGGAAGGTGATCAGGTCAAGCGTACCGGCAGGATCATGTCCGTACCCGTTGGCGACGCTCTGATCGGCCGCGTTGTCAACGCGCTCGGCCAGCCCATCGACGACAAGGGATCCATCCAGACCGAAACCTACTTTCCCGTCGAGCGGCTGGCCCCCGGCGTCATCTTTCGCCAGTCTGTCACAGAGACGATGGCTACAGGAATCAAGGCCATCGATACCATGATTCCCATCGGCCGCGGCCAGCGTGAACTGCTCATCGGCGATCGCCAGACCGGCAAGACGGCAGTTGCTCTGGATACCATCATCAACTCCGCAAAGAATGATCTCATCTGTATCTACTGCGCCATCGGACAGAAGCGTTCTTCGGTGGCCAGCGTGGTCCAGACCCTGGAGCAGTACGGAGCTCTGGCCTACACCATCGTCGTGGCGGCAACCGCCTCAGAGCCTGCGCCCATGCAGTACCTCGCTCCCTTTGCCGCCTGCGCCATGGGCGAGTACTTCCGCGACAACGGCCGCCACGCCCTCATCATCTATGACGATCTCTCCAAACACGCCGCCAGCTATCGCGAAATCTCGCTCCTGCTGCGCCGTCCGCCAGGGCGCGAGGCCTACCCCGGCGATGTGTTCTATCTGCACTCCCGTCTGCTGGAGCGCGCGGCCAAGATGTCTCCCGAGCTGGGAGGAGGTTCGCTCACCGCACTGCCCATCATTGAGACCCAGGCGGGCGACGTATCGGCCTACATCCCCACCAACGTCATCTCCATTACCGACGGACAGATCTTCTTCGAGACGGACCTGTTCAACTCAGGGATTCGGCCGGCCGTCAACGTCGGCCTCTCGGTTTCGCGCGTGGGCTTTGCCGCCGCCATCAAGGCGACCAAGCAGGTTGGCTCCACCCTGAAGCTGGATCTGGCCCAGTACCGCGAGCTGGCCGCCTTTGCCCAGTTCGGATCGGATCTCGACAAGGTCACCCAGAACCAACTCAATCGCGGAGCCCGCCTTACCGAATTGCTCAAGCAACCCCAGTTCGATCCGCTCACCGCCGCCCAACAGGTCGCAATCCTGTTTGCCGGAACCCAGGGCCTGCTCGACGATCTCGAGGTGGCCGAACTGCGAGCCTTTGAGGATGGCTTTTACCGCTTCTTTGACTCCGCCCACCCGGATATCCTGGCGGACATCACCCGGAAAAAGGCATTGGACGACGATCTTCGCAAGCGCCTCACCGACGCCATCCAGCAATATAAGGCAGACTTTGTCGCCGCTCGCAATTCGGCGGCCGCCACCAAGGCAGAGCAAGCAGCAGGAGACGCGCAAGCGCGGGCATAAGGATCAATGGCAAACGTACTCGATCTACGGCGGCGCATCCGCAGCGTGAAGAATACGCGGCAGATCACCAAGGCCATGAAGATGGTCTCGGCGGCCAAACTCCGCCGCGCCCAGGAGCATGCCCTGCAAGCGCGGCCCTATGCGCAGATGCTGGCCAGTGTGCTCAACTCTGTCGTGCGGCGCAGCGATCTCTACAACGAAGAAATCGGCGAGATTACCCACCCGCTCCTCATGGAGCGCGAAGAGAAGAACGTGCTCGTCATCGTGATCGCCGGCGACAAGGGCTTTGCTGGCGGCTTCAACGCCAATATCGGCAAGGCCGCGCAACGATTCATCGCCGCGCGCCGGGCGATGGGCCAGAACATCGATCTCGAACCCATCGGAAAGAAGGCCATCGCTCTCTATAAAAAGAGCATTCCCATGGCCGTCTATGAGCACAAGGTAGAACTCTACGACAACGATCTGGCCCGGCATATTGAGGACATCCGCCATCGCGCGGCGCCGGTGGAGATAGCAGCCGAACACCCTGCCATGCTCATCAAGGCGGATATCTCCGAGGTTGCCGAACTGACCGACTCCATCATCGCCCGGTACGGACGGGAGGAAATTGACTCAGTCTATATTGTGTACAACGAGTTCAAGTCGGTCATCTCGCAGAGGGTGGTCGTGGAGAAGCTGCTACCCATCCGAAAACTCGGCTCCCACGAGACCACAGTAATGGAAGAGATGACCGAGGAACAGAAGGAGGCCACTGCCAAGGCTGCCCGGGAATCCGGCGTGCCCGTCACTCTTCCCGGCGACGCAGCCTCCGAGCAGGAGGCCAGGAAGTTTCAAGCTGCGAAAGTGGATTACATCTTCGAAGAGTCTCCCGACCGCATCTTCCGCTTCCTCATGCCCCGCTACGTCACAACCCAGATCTACCACGCATTGCTGGAGTCCATCGCCGCGGAACATGCGGCCCGCATGACGGCCACCGATGCCGCAACCAAGAATGCCGGAGAGTTGATCGATCAGCTTTCCCTCACCATGAACCGCGTGCGCCAGGCGGCGATCACCAAAGAGATTATTGAGATTGTCAGCGGCGCCGCGGCGCTCTAGACATTGACGCGATCTTACGAAAGAGACCTATGGCAGAGACACAGAATATTGGTAAAGTAATCAGCATCAGCGGACCGGCCGTGGATGTGCAATTTGACGAGGCCCGCATGCCTCCCATCTTCCAGGCGCTCCGTATCGTCAGCGAAGGCTTCCAGGTCCCTACACCCATGGATGTCGTCGTCGAGGTGCAGCAACACCTTGGCGAGGGCCGGGTGCGGTGCATCGCCATGGTTGCCACCGAAGGCCTGGTCCGGGGTATGAAGGCCATCGATACCGGAGCAGGCATCACCGTGCCCGTGGGCCGCGAAACCCTGGGCCGGGTCCTCAACGTCCTGGGCCAACCGGTCGACGAGTTGGGACCGGTGAACGCCAAGGTCCATATGCCCATCCATCGCCCCGCCCCGTCCTTCGAGGAGCAATCCACCTCCGAGGAGATGTTTGAGACCGGCGTCAAGGTCATCGATCTCATTCAGCCCTTCCTTAAGGGCGGAAAGATCGGCCTCTTTGGCGGAGCCGGAGTCGGTAAGACGGTGATAATACAGGAGTTGATCAATAACGTCGCGATGAAGCACGGCGGCTTCTCCGTCTTTGCCGGCGTCGGCGAACGGACTCGCGAGGGCAACGACCTCTGGCATGAGTTTCAAGAGTCCGGCGTGATCGACCTCAAGGACTTCTCCAAGAGTAAAGCCGCCCTCATCTATGGCCAGATGACCGAGCCGCCAGGAGCTCGTCTCCGTGTCGCCCTCACCGGCCTTACCGTCGCCGAGTACTTCCGCGATGTCGAGGGCGCAGATACCCTTCTCTTTATCGATAATATCTTCCGCTTTACCCAGGCCGGCTCGGAGGTCTCGACCCTCCTCGGCCGCATGCCTTCCGCCGTGGGTTACCAGCCCAATCTGGCCACCGAGATGGGTGAGCTGCAGGAGCGCATTACCTCCACCAAAACGGGTTCGGTTACTTCCGTGCAGGCAGTCTACGTCCCTGCCGACGACCTCACCGATCCCGCTCCGGCCACCACCTTTGCACACCTTGACGCAACTACCGTGTTGTCCCGTCCACTCTCTGAGTTGGGCATCTATCCGGCGGTCGATCCTCTGGCTTCCACCTCGCGGATTCTCTCCCCACGCATCGTCGGCCAGGAACACTACGATGTTGCCCAAGGCGTCAAGAAAATCCTTCAGCGCTACAAGGATCTGCAGGATATCATCGCGATCCTGGGCATCGATGAACTCTCGGAAGAGGACAGACTCACGGTTTCGCGCGCCCGCAAGGTGCAGCGTTTCCTGTCGCAGCCCTTTCATGTGGCCGAGATCTTTACTGGAATTCCTGGAGCGTATGTCAAGGTGGAGGACACGGTCCGGAGCTTCAAGGAGATCATCGAAGGCAAGCACGATGAAATTCCAGAGCAGGCCTTCTATCTAAAGGGTGGCATCGAAGATGTCCTCAAGGCGGCGGAAAAGCTGAAGGCAACCGCCTAGAAGTGGATCGCAGAGAGTAGACCAGATATGACTGAAGTTGGAACAAATGCTGGGTTGCTGACCGTTCGGCTGGTAGCGCCAGATCGGGTGCTATTGGATGCGACAGCGGAGTCCGTAGAGCTGCCATCGATTTCCGGATACATGGAGACGCTCTATGGAGCGGCTCCGCTGTTGGCGGAGTTGGGTTCGGGCGAGGTCCGTTTGCATGGTGGCTCCGCGGGCGAGCAAGTGTTCTTCGTGGCTTGGGGGTGTGCCGAAGTTTTGCCCGAACGGGTCACTATCCTGGCTGAAGTGGCGATGCCGCTCCGCGAGATCGATATCGAACAAGCTCGGGCAGAGTTGCGCCATGGATCTGAGTTATGGGATCAGGCTGGCGACGACCCAGAGAAATACGACAGCGCGAATGCGATCATGTGCGTCGCGGAGGCGAAGCTGACCAGCGCATCAGAGAGCGCCGGTGAAACTTGGCAGCATTGACCTTGCCCGCGAAAAACGTATCCCATAGCGAGCTGTTCTAATGCGAAAAGGGAGCGACGATGACGATGACGAAGTCGAAGCGGGGACGATATACGCTGGAGTTCAAGCAGGAGGCAGCCCGGCTTGTAGAGTCGGGCCAGAGCATGGCGGCAGCGGCACGCAGCCTGGGATTGGTGGAGCAGACCTTGGGAAACTGGGTCAGGGAGCATCGGGCAGGAACGTTGAAGGGCGCCACGAGCAAGCCAGTGGTGAGTGCTGAGCAGATGGAGAACAGCCGTCTGGGTGCGGAGTTGGCGCGAGTCACCATGGAGCGCGACATTCTGGGAAAAGCGACGGCGTTCTTCGCGAAGGGCCAGCGATGAAGTAGGCCTTTATCCAACGCAACAAGCTGGTCTGGCCGATCCGTGTGCAGTGCCGGGTGCTGCTGGTGAGCGTCTCTGGCTATCAGGAACATCTAGCGCGGCGCTTGCATAGGGCTGAACGCCGACACCTCAGCGACGCAGCGCTGTTGGTCCACATCAGCGCCGTCTATGCAGAGAGTCGCGGGGGCGTATGGATGGCCGCGTATCTGGCGGCAACTGCGGGCTCAGGGCGTTCGGGTGGGCAAGCAGAGGGTGCAGCGGCTGATGCAGAAGCATGGCATCCAAGCACGCGGCAAACGACGTTTCCGTGCGCCGCACCCTCGCCTTTCCACCTAAGAAAAAGTGGTCGCAGCCTCAGTTACGCAGGCTTACCGAAAGCTCACTCTTCAACTGCCTCCCCAGCCGCCGCCGCGCATCCGGCTGCAGTCCCCCTCGCGGCTGCCAGAAATCTGCTCCACTGTAGTGCCGACCTTTTTGAGTCCCTCTACTCAAATGAAAAGGGTTAGCTCTTTTCTTCAAAGCTTATTGCGAAAGTTCGGCTATCACACCGCAATGCTCATGTGTAGTATTTATTTATGCACACTGCCTAACGGAAGATTTCTATCACTTTGCTGAAGAGACTCCGTGATGTGGGCGTGTTCTCCACACTGATGGTTTCGGCGAATTTCTGGAGAAGCTCTCTTTGTTGCCTGCTCAGCCGGGAGGGAGTCTGCACGCGAAGTTCGACAATGAGATCGCCTTTACCATGACCGTTGAGGTGAGGAACGCCCTTGCCCCGCAGCCTGACCTCATGACCGCTCTGTGCGCCTTCGGGAACCTTGATGGTTTCGATCCCGTCAAGAGTCTCGAGTTTGAGTTCGGCGCCGAGAGCGGCCTGAGGGAAGCTTATGGGCATGACGCAGTGAAGGTTATCAACGTCGCGCTCGAAGAACTTGTGGGGCTTGACTTCGAGCACGACATAGAAATCGCCGTTGGGGCCAGAGAAGCGACCAGCCTCTCCTTCACCAGAGTAACGGATGCGGGTGCCACTCTCAACCCCTGCGGGAACTTTGACAAGGATCTTGTGATCGCTGGTGATACGAGAGTCGCCTTTGCAGGTAGGGCAGGGTGTGCGGATGACCGAACCTGTTCCACCGCAGACAGGGCAAGTTCGGGCGACGGCAAAGAAGCCCTGTTGGGAACGGATCTGGCCGCGGCCTCCGCACTGCTGACAGGTCTCAGGTGGTTTGCCTTTGGCTGAGCCGGTACCGCGACAGTCTTCGCAGGCTTCCGCGCGGCGGATGGTGATCTCGCGTTCGACGCCAAAGACAGCCTCTTCAAACTCGATCTTCATGTCGAACTTCAGGTCGCGGCCGCGTTGTTGGCGGGTGGCACGGCGTCCTGTGCCGCCCATGTTAAACATCTCGCCGAAGAGGTCGCCAAAGATATCGTTGAGGTCTCCGCCCTGGAATGGATTGCCGCCGGGGAATCCACCGGTTCCGCTGACGCCAGCGTGTCCGAAGCGATCGTAGGCCGCACGCTTCTCCGGATCGGAGAGAACCTGATAGGCCTCGCTGCACTGCTTGAACTTCTCCTCCGCCTCGGGGTTATTGGGGTTGCGGTCGGGATGATGCTGCATGGCGAGCTTGCGGTAGGCGCTCTTGATCTCGGCGTCGGAGGCGGTGCGTTCGACAGCCAGGATCTCGTAGTAGTCGGTCTTCATCGTTTGGGTTGCCATTCTTGAATCCTGAAGCCTCTTTGTTGGGACGATGGTGAAGTCTGGGGAGTTGAAAGGTGGGACTTTCCAGCGGGTCTTACCGGGTGAGCAGCGTCTCCATCGATCGTGGGGCTGCTCCTTTCATATCGCTGAAAATAAATGCTTTAACTTGTTTCCTAGGGTGATACGGGGCGTCCTGGAGGCGATGCTGGCCGTCGCGGGAGTGGTGTTTAGGCAGGTGGCTGCCCAAGAAGCCTCCAAGCTGGATAAGGCACAGCGGGAAAGAGGTTGTCTGTGTTGGCGATGTTGGCATCACTCGCTCCTTTGGAGGGAGTTGGTGGCAATCTTGACCAGTGCCGGGCGCAAGAGCTTGTCGCGAAGTTTGTAGCCGCGGCGAATCTCTTCGAGAACCTGGTGGTCCGGGTGCTCCGCCGTTTCGATGCTGCCCAGGGCCTCGTGGATTCTGGGATCGAACTGCGCTCCGACGGCATCGACCGGCTGGACGTTGAGGCTGCGAAGGGCGTCTTCCATCTGTTTGACGATGAGTTGGACGCCAGTGCGAAGCTGGGCGATGTCGCCGTCCGAGGCTAAGGCCAGGGCAAAGTTATCCAGGACGCCGAGGAAAGGTTCGATGGCGGACTGGATGGCGAAGTCGCGGATGTCCTGACGTTCCCTGGCCTCCCGTTTGCGAGTGTTGTCGAACTCGGCCTGGAGGCGGGCGAGGCGGTCTTGCGACTGGGCGAGCATCTGGGTCAACTGATCCCGCTCGGTGCGAAGCTGCTCGAGTTCGCTGGGGAGCTGCAAGGGATCTGCGGGGATTCCGGAAGTTTCAGTTTCGGGCTGGTTGGCTTCGGTTGATTCCATCTGTTCGGTATTCATCTTCTCTTCCTTTTTGCTGGAGGGGGTTCGCGGCCAACGTTTCAAGCGATCTCTGACGGTACTCATAGATTCTTCCTGTCGGTCTCCACGGGTTAGGGAGACGGCGGAGTGGATTGCCCGGTATCGATACGCTGTAAGAGTTGGGCGACGTAGCCCACGGCGTTGATGGCGCTCTCATAGTCCATGCGTTTGGGTCCGAGGATGGCGACGGCGCTGTCGCCGGAGATCTGCGCCGGGGCGGCGATGAGAACGAGTCCCGCCATGCCGGGATGCTGCTGTTCGAGATTGAAGACAACGCGGATCGAGTGTTCGCTGGTATCGATGTAGGCGTTGAGCAGATCGACGAGACGCTGTTTCTCTTCCAGAGCGGAGAGCATGGAGCGGAGTCGATCAAGGCCGGCAGGAAGATCGAGTAGATTGACGACGCCGTCGATGTAGACAGAGGGTTGCTGAACAGAGTCGGGCGGCAGGGTGCAGGACCAGAGACGGTTTGCGTCGATGGCGGTGTGGGCATCGGATAGCTGGCGGCAGGCGGCGCGGTCGAGATCGATGCGGCGCGCCAGTTCGCTGCGGACACGGCTGATGCTCCAGCCGCGGAAGTGGGTATTGAGGTAATTGGCCGCTGCTTCAAGCTGGAGCGGGGACAGATCCTGTGAGGTTTCGGGGTCGAGCGCGAGGACGCGATCGCGCACCATGCCGCTACGGGTGACCAGAACGGCGAGGATGCGGCGTGGAGCCAAGCGGCTGAAGTGGATGTGCTCCAAGACGTCAGAGGACGCTGCGGCACCGATGGCGAGTCCGACGCCGCAGGAGAGCGAGGCGAGGACGTGTGAGGTGCGCTCCAGGAGGGCGGAGGTTCCGGCGACGCCCGCGAAACTGGTGTCAATTCTTGCCTGCAGGGCCTCGCGGTGGGTCTGAAGATCGGTGCGCATGGTTCCGGGAAGCGATTGAGCCTCTGTGAGTTGAGCGACATAGAGGCGAAAGGCCTCTGCGGAGGGAATGCGTCCGGCAGAGGTATGGGGTTGTTCGAGGAGGCCGGCATCGGCCAACTCGGACATCTCATGGCGGATGGTAGCCGAGCTGAAGAGGTTGGCGAAGGCCGATTGCGCGAGCATACCGGAGCTGACCGGCTCGCCAGTGGAGATGTAACTCTCGACGATAGCGGTAAGGATCTCGCGCTGACGGTTGGTGATCGGCCTGGTCATCGGGTTTGTCTTCTATAGATTAGACCCACTGCAAGCAAGAAAGGTCGCAATGGGGTAACAGGAGGGAGGCGGAAGCCGGCGAAGAGATGGCAACCAGACGAGACAGCCAGGAGATGACTACCAGACGGTAAGGAGATGGCTGAAAGGCGATTAAGAGATTTCCATGACCACGCCATTTTTTGCGGCCAGCTCCTGAGTGCGGGCGATGATTTTTTCCGCAATGGTCAGAAACTCTTGTCCGCGCGCGGTGGCGGCGCCACCAAGGGCAGCCGGAAGGCCACTATCACCGCTGGTACGGATCTGAGGATCGAGGTCGACCGAGCCGAGGAAGGGAAGTTTGAGCTGGCGAGCGGTCTGTTCGGTGGCTCCGGCGCCAAAGACGTCGATGATAGAGCCATCGGGAAGCGTCATCTGGGACATGTTTTCGACCAAGCCGATGATCTCGACGTTGGTTTGGAGGAACATGGCGATAGCCTTGCGAGCATCCTCCAACGCGACGGCAGAGCCGGTGGAGACCACGATAGCTCCGCTGAGCGGGACGGTCTGGACGAGGGAGATGACGACGTCGCCGGTACCCGGGGGAAGGTCGATGAGCAGGTAATCCAGCTCTCCCCAGGCTACCTGCTGGAGAAATTGGCGGAGGATCTGGTGCAGTCTGGGCCCGCGCATGATGATGGGGTTGTCGCCGGGGGAGATGAGGCCGATGGAGATGAAGCGGACGCCATGGGCGAGGATGGGCTCCATCAGATTATCGCCGATGATGCTGGGCGAGCGGGTGGCGCCGAGCATGGTGGGTACGTTGGGCCCATAGATGTCGGCGTCGATGAGGCCGACGCGGTGGCCGAGTTTGCTGAGAGCGACGGCCAGGTTGACGGCGACCGTGGTTTTGCCGACGCCCCCTTTTCCGGAACCAATGGCCAGGATGTGTTGGATGCCGGGGAGACGTTGCGGGCTTGGGGGTTCAGGTGCGTGAGGATGGGACATAGGAACCTCTTTAGGATGTTCAGCTTGTGGTCTTACAGGGGGATCTTGAGATGGGATGGATCTGGAGTTGCGATGGAGCTTTGAATTCAGAGAGACCACCCAGGTGGCATGGTGGCGCGGTGTTCCCTGGTGCGGGCCATCTCATCCGAGCGCATCTGCCGGCGTCTGAGAGCGGAGTCGTAACGGCGGATCTGGTGGTCCGTCTCCGGGATGACCTCAGGAACTTCGACGTGGTTTCCTGCCTGATCGACGGCGACGAAGGTGAGGTAGGCAGAGGAGACGTGGCGAAGGGTCTGGGCGCGAACATCTTCCACCATGGCTTTGACCCCGACCTCCATGGAGGTGCGGAAGGCGCGATTGACACTGGCTTTGAGGATCAGCAGGTCGCCAACGTGGACGGGAGCGACGAAGTCGACGTGATCCATCGAGGCGGTTACGGTGAACGCCCGGGCGTGGCGGCTGGAGGCGGTGGCGGCGACCAGGTCGATGAACTGCATGAGTCGGCCACCGAAGAGGTTGCCGAGAGCGTTGGCGTCGGCGGGAAAGATGATCTCGCTGCGCTCGGCCTGAGAGGCGCTCACGGGGCTTGCGTGGGGTCGGTCGGACATTCCTCCATTGTAATCGCTCCCTGTTTGCATCTGGAAAGAGCGTAGGGCATTCTACCTGCATGGACAGAGTTGCGATGTTGAGTGGGATTCTAGAGCAAAACCCCAAGGATGCGTTTGCGCGCTATGGACTGGCGATGGCCTATGCGGCGGAGGGAAAGACGGATGAGGCGCTGCGAGAATATGACGTCACCATCGAGTACAACCCGGATTATGTGCCTGCGTTCCAGATGTCAGCGCAGATGCTGGTGCAGATGGGCCGGCTGGAGGAGGCGAGAGAACGGCTGCAGGCAGGATTGGCGGCCTGTGAGCGTACCGGGAACGCCCACGCGGCTGGTGAGATGCAGGGGATGCTGGAGGAGCTGGGGTAACGGAGGGGTGAAGGGGCGTGGCTATGCGGGCTGGTGGGCGAGGCGGACGACGCTGAGGACGGTGATGTCGTCCTCCTGGCTCCAAACGATGGCGTGGATGCGGCGGATCTGCGGCAGGCCAAACCAGGAGGCCCAGAAGATGGCCCACAGACCGAATTGGAGAGGGGGGAGGACGACGTCGTAGGCGAGAGTGATCGTGGTAAATGACAGCCAGGTGACGTAACTGCCGACCATGACGATCAGCAGAAGGAGCATGTAGGCTGTGCAGGCGAGGGCCAGCCAGAGGTAGGGCTTCTCGCGGCGGTCGAGCGCAAAGAGGACCAGGCCGAGCAGAGCGACCTCGCCGAGGAGCAGGATTCTGAGGGGGTAAGAAGCCACGGAGCGGTCAACGTCGTCCCAGGAGAGCTGGAGCATGGCGTGGATGGAGGCGGCCTGGCCCAGAAGCGGAGGTCCGTGCAGGCCGCCGGCGTCCTGCGATAAGAAGGGCGTGGAGGCTGTCCATCCACATGCGGATGGCGATGGTGATGGGGCCGGCGGGAAGGCTGGAGGGCAGAGGGAAGGCGCGCGGCTGGGAGGAGATGACGGAGACGCCCCTGGAGGTGAAGCGGCCGAGCTCCCCGATCAGGTGTCCGTCCACGTAGACCTAGTAGGCGTCGTCCACATCGTCCGGCATGCGGATGGCGAGGGGCGGGAGCGGGGCGCCGGAGCCGCTGCCGACGACGACGCGCAGGCGGTACCAGGCGTAGCCGGTGAGATGCGGGTAGCCTTTGGCGGTCCAGCCGGGGACAAAGCCACTGGAGCCGAGGGTGGGATCGATGGAGCCGGGCGGCGGGGTGAGGTCCATAGCGGGCCAAGCGGCGTCGTTGAAGGCGGGGCTGGCCCAGGCGAGGTTGTCGCCGGGATGGAAGCGCCAGGGGCCGGTGAGCTCGACGGTGGGGTTGCCGATGACGGCCTGGACGGGAGCGGAGGGCTGGGCGCGCGCGTGCGACGTGGCAAGGAGGCTGAGGAGCAGAAGAGCGCAGGAGGCGAGGCGAGGGGATGGGTGGGGAAACGAGAGCATTCGTGCTCCTCGATCGGTAGCTGTGGTGACACAAGCATACGCGCATGGGGGGGGTGGTTGAGGACTGCGAGGGCCGGCGGCGGGAAGTCCGGGCAGAAGGATGGAAGGCAGTTTGGTCGCTCCGCCTGCGGCTGCGCTCCGGCCTTTCACCCAAGGCGGGCGAAGATCACCCTTAGGAGACCCCGAACCTGCGGCAGGAAAGAAGGGCCTGCGGCCCGGGCGACTGAATGGCCGCTTGAAGCTCGGCCCTTAAGGACTCGCCACACGACATAGGATGGGCTGCACGGAGGAAGAGCGGTGCGTTGACGTTGGGTTCAGCGCGAGAGGGCGTTCGGCCCGGCGGATAGATGGCGGGCTGACGCTCTTGCCGGTCCCGAGGACCTTGCCTTTGCTTGCCTGCTGTGCGATGGGCTCAAGTTTTCAGCCGTCTCTCTCTGCGCCGCGAGAAAGTGCAGAGTTTGAGCGGGAGCATCATCCGGCCTAGCGGCCGGCGCGAGAAAATTGCTATGGCTTTTCCGGGATTTGAGATTTGCCTCGGTGAGGGCTTAACGTTAAGTTCGCGTATCGCCTGGATTCTCGCTGATGGCGCAGGGGGGGTGAGTATTTCGCTTACAAGTCATCTCGATACGCCATCCAGTCCTATCCGGTTGTTTTTGGAAGATGCATTTCCGGTCTTGCAGGGGCGGAGAAAGGGACTTCCCTTACCGAAGGAGCTGACGTCGTTAATGGGCTTTGGTGATCTTCCGCCCTGCTGTTTGCAAACTCTGGCTCCAAAAAGCAACCAAGGCACAATCGGGACTGCCGTTGATTATCGACTCCGGTACTGCTTCGGTTCTTACCGCTCTTACGATACTGTTGCTGCTCACGGCGTTGGCATGCTTGCTGGGAGAGTTGCTAAGGCGGGCAAAGAATTTCTGAAGTTCCACGATGACTTGGTTGCTCGGATTAATCCCCTCGCTCTAAGTCTTAGCGAGAATGCCGAAGCTGCTTTGGATGCCAGTTGTGTTGTCATGGCGTGGTTTGAACAAATACGTCGAACCCGGAGACTGTTTCCTGAATTTGACGTTCTTCTGAAAAAAACCAGGAAGCCCGGTGATCTGCTTGCTGCTGTCCAATTAGAAGTTGTGCGGGACGTTGGGCAGCTTGCAGTCGCGTTCGAGAAAGACGCGGCCCATCTTTTCAAACCGGGTCCAACGTTCAACCCTACATTCACGGGTGGCGGAGACGTTGGCGGGGCTGACGCAGATATCATCGTTGATAAGACGTTAATAGAGTTCAAGTGCACAGCGAGCCTCGACGCGGCTAAACTTCGTGCTGCCGCGCTGCAGATGCTGGGCTACATTTTGCTGGATTACGAGGGGCGGTATGACGTATCCCAGGTGATGGTGTATCTGCCGCGGCAACGTTATTCCTGGAGTCGTCCGCTTTGGCAACTTGTGCTGCCGCCTTCCGATGTTGCCACGGTGCTGGGTCGTGGGTCGATGGACGGGGTCGATTCCGAGGTGAAGGCGCGTTTGCAGCGGTTGCGGTCCGATTTTCGGAGAGTCGCAGGTTCGCTCGGCCAGGCATTGTCTTTCGGGGCGGGATCATTTCCCCGGTTCCTTATTTGCGTTGTTTCTGTCCGTTGTTTCTGTCTTTGACCGCGCCCTGTTCTGCTCGTATCGGAATTTTTGGCGTGCGGTGTTCTGGGTGGGGTTCCAGTCGGGCTTGCTCTGTTGAGAAGCGGACCTTCCACGTCTATCCGCCTTTCGGTTCCTCTCATTCCCTTAGGCGTCTCCTGTTTCCTTGAAGAAAGGTGTAGCGGCGTTAGTCCGCGCGGGGCTTTTGCCTTTCGCGGGGCCCGACCCTGAGGTAGGACGAATGAAATCCTGCCGGGAGCGGATCTGGCGGTGAATGTTGGGTTTAAGGGATCCTCGAGAGGCGTTGCGAAGCCGGGGCCGGTCTAATAACCGTTGGCGATGAGGTAGGCCGCAGTCAGCCAGTCCAGTTGAGAGGCAGCGTGCTGTGCAGAGGCGTATTTGGCGAGGACGTCGGTTTCGATGTTGACCCGTGCGCCGGGCTTGAGTGTGTGCAGGTTGGTTGCACGGTAGGTGTGGGGGATGATGGCGATCTCGATGCGGGGAAGATCCAGGCGGGCGATGGTGAGGCTGATGCCATTGATGGTGATGGAGCCCTGGGAGATGACTTGGGAGAAGAGATGCTCAGGGATCTCCAGGGTGAGACGCCAGTCGGTGGTGGCGCGATCGTTATGGAGCGGAAGGAGGGAGAGGAGCGAGCCGGTGGCGTCCACATGGCCCTGGACGACGTGTCCGCCCAGCGGAGAGCCGGCTGGAGTGGGCAGCTCCAGGTTGACTGTGGCTCCCAGGGAGAGGCTGCCGAGATTGGTGCGGGCCAGAGTCTCGCCAGCCAGGTCGGCGGCGACGTGAGCTGTCTGAGGGAGCGGGATCGCGGTGAGGCAGACGCCATTGACGGCGATGCTGTCGCCGGTGCGCCAGCGGCCGCGGAGCGAGGGAGCAGCGAGGACCATGCGGGTGGCTCCGTCGCCGGGTGTGATGGAGATGACCGTGCCTGTGGTTTCGATGAGTCCGGTAAACATACAACAAGTATAGAAAGTTTCGCCTAGCGGATGTTTCAGGCGACTCCGGCCCATGGGTCGTGGAGGTAGCCAGCGATGCGAATGTCCTCTCCGTTCGGGATAAGGTCTGAGGGGAAGGTAGACCGCGTGGTGTGGAGAAGACGCTGCTGCAGGCCAAACGGCGAGATGGAGTTGGCAGCGAAGGAGATTGCGCCGCTGCCCAACTCGGTTTGACTGTAGTAGAGGACGACGCGATCAACCAGATCAGAGGAGAGAAAGCCGACGTTGATCTGGGCTCCTGCCTCTACCAGAAGGCTGAGGATCTGGCGTTGGGCCAACTCGCGAAAGACGGAGTGGATGTCGAGATGATGGTGGAGGGAAGGGATGCGGAGGATCTCCAAGTTGGAGGCGGTGAGTTCCGCAGCCCGAGGGTCGCTGGCGGCAGCGGATTCCTGGGAGCAGAAGAGCAATAGGTCGTTTGCGGCGCTGGTGACGAGACGGGAGTCCAGCGGAGTGCGCAGATTGCTGTCCAGTACGACGCGCAGCAGTGGGCGGCGGCGTGGGAGGCCGGTGCGGTCAGT
This sequence comes from Granulicella sp., assembly GCA_027365345.1. Lineage (GTDB taxonomy): Bacteria > Acidobacteriota > Terriglobia > Terriglobales > Acidobacteriaceae > Granulicella. The sequence goes on along the minus strand of DAHXNO010000039.1, from coordinate 33,364 downwards.
AAGGGAAGGATTGTCCGCCAAGACGGTGCCGATGCCGGTGAGGATAGCGTCGGAGGCGTGGCGCAGGAGCTGAACATCGGCTCGGGCGGGCGCGCCGGTGATCCAGTGAGGCAACGCGAGGGTCCGGGTGGATGACGGAGGGGCCAGTTTGCCATCCGCCGAGAGCGCGGCTTTGAGGGTGACGAAGGGACGCCGGTGTTGGATGAAGTGGGCGAAGGCGTCATTGAGTCTCCGGGCCTGCTGGGCCAGCGGATGAGCTGGATCGAGGAGGACCACGGAGACGTTTGCGGAACGGAGGAGGGCTACGCCACGGCCGCGGACCAACGGGTTGGGATCGACCGTAGCGACGACGCAGCGCCGGATGCCGGCGGAGAGGAGCGCGTTGGCGCAGGGGCCGGTGCGGCCCTGGTGGGAGCAGGGCTCGAGTGTGACATAGGCGGTGGCCCCGTGGACGCTGTGGCCGGAGGCGGAGGCCTGCCTGAGAGCGGCGATCTCGGCGTGATCGCGAGCGTCATAGTGGTGCGCGCCTTCGCCGAGGACGACGTTGTCCCGGGTGAGGACGCAGCCGACGGTGGGGTTGGGACTGGCGAAGGCCGCAGCTTGCTGCGCGAGGCTGAGGGCTCGGGTGAGGTGGGACTCGTCGTGGGCGGATAAGAACACTTGAGAGGTGACGGGCATGGCGAGAGGAGGATGCCTACGATCAGGATAGCCTTTGCACGCCTCTCTGGTTGCCAAACGGCGTGGGCATGGTGGCGTCGGTGTCGATGATGAGCGTCTCCGGTTCGAAGTTGACCGTCAACCAGATCCGCTGGGGCATGCGCCTGTCGACCGTTGGACGGTCCAGCGCGATGCGGCGAGGCGAGAAAGCGCCGGGCGGTGCGCTGCGGAGAGGAGCAAGCGGTTGGATGAGAGCGGGCTGTCTCGCCAGAGGTTGAGGGCCAGGAAAGCTCGTCTCAAAGTTCATGCGGCCGGACGAAATTGGATCTCGTTATGGCGGTTGCAAGCTTATTCTGGCAGGAGGTTTGCCGGAGGCGTGCGCCTTGCCCTTAGCTGCAAGGGCGCTCCTTCCGGATCGGTTGGCCGCAACTCCCATGCGCCTTCCCCTGTTTCGCTGAGGCGGAAGGCGCGAGTGACATCCTGCAGTGCGGGCTTGATGGACGCGGGAAATGCCTGGCTCATGCGCGCCGTCTCCCACACGCGCACTGTGTCCAGCATGGAGCCCAAGCGTTCCTCCAACGGGGGCAGGGCTCCTGAAGCCTGTTCGGCTGTGCTTGCAGAGTTCACCACCACGCAGAAACCAGCGTCAAAGCCGGCGGCTCTGGCACATAGCCACTCCAAGTCTCTGGGTGTTGTGTCTTTGCGGATGGAGAACCAGCCCAGCATGCGTGGAATCAGGTTACGCGTGTAGAAGAGCTGGTTGTGCAGCCGCAGCAGGGTCTGGCTTTGGCGAAAGCTTCCGTGCCAAGGCTCTCCCCAGTTGTAGCGCGTGGCGATGTGCCAGGTGTAGTGTTGCGGAATGCTGGCGTCGTTGATGATCTGCCCGCGCAGCGTGGGTTTGAGCGCATCGTACCAGGCGTCCGTAAAGAGCGAGCAGCCATACTGGCCCATCCCGGTGGACCAGTTGCCTTCCAGACCATCGAGCGAGAGTTGCATCGCATCGGTCCCGTTGCAGAACGCAGCGATTCTGTGCGCCACTTCCACCGATAGCGCTGGATTGGTGAGAAACACCTTGTAGGGGTGGTCCATCAGCAGCGCCGCATCTGCGCCTTGGGCGTGCGCTGCCGGCTGCGTTCCCCAGGCACCACGCCGACACTGGAGCAGCCGCCAGGGCGCAGACTCAGAGACCGCAGAGTAGCGAATCAGTTCCTCGCCTATCATGACCGTTTGCAGTTCCGTCTTCTGGCGAAAGATTGCGGGATCGACGATCGGGATCTCGGTCTGCGACGCGCCGATGGCCGCTGCCAGGGGAGTTGCTCCGATACGCGCCAGCCGTGGATCCGGTTTCGGGGTGACGTACGGATCGTTTGGGGTGATAAAGTTCGAGAGCGTGTGGAAGCCGACGCCAAGACCTGCCGCGCGCGCCTTTGCCACACATTTGCGGAATCCGTCCCATCCATTTGGGAACAGCGATGGTTGCAAACGGAAGTGGCCCCAGGTTTCAAACGGGGAGCTTTGGTAGAGGACCTTGAGTCCCGCGCGTTTGGTGATTGCGATCGCCTGATCGATGGTCTCCTCGCCAAAGTCGGCAATCAGGTACGACGATGTGGCATCAAACGACAGCTTGGCCCAGACGCCATGCAGCATTGGATGCGGCAGGCCCTCGGCGACCTCGATTGCGCCCAGTGTTGCCAGTGCATCCGCAGAAGGAACGGCAAACAATGCGATGCGGCTGCCGATGACGCCGCCATCGGCGAAGGGAGGCGCATCGTATTGCGGGCGCCCCCAGTTGGGGATGATGCGCAGGTGATCGCGATTTCTGCAGTAGGCCTGCAGGCTGCTGCCATAGCTGGTGACCTTTGCCGTGTCGCCGCGCCAGTTCTGCTTCTCGCGTAAGGCCGCCGGCAATCCGGGATACACACCGTGGTCGTCGGCGGTGACGCCGTCCGGCGCGATGTCACTCTCCTGGTTTGGATAACCACCCAGCGTCTTGACGTTCAGGGCCTGGATGCCTACTGCCACTTCCGGATCGCGGACCACGCCGACGACTTCGCCAATCAGGTCACCGATGCTGGTTGGATATGGGCCCCAAACAATGAGGTCAACGGGCGCGGACGCGTGCAGTTCGACGAGTTCCAGCGCGATATGGGAGGGCTTGGCATGAAGCGCCACCGTCGCCTTGGCGTCGATGCCCTCAAATCCAAGCGTTAAGCGCGTCTGGTCCGCATTCCATCGCGCGCGATTCGCTGCGTGTAGAACGTTCGCAATGCGGAGTCTGAGGATGGGAGCGGCTTGCCCGGGCGCAAGGAGTTCACGCCGTTCGCAACGGATGGAGACGAGCGAGCCCGACGCATCGATGTGGAAGAGCGCCTTTTGTGTAGGCAGAGACAACGTGCCGCCAGCCGGAGCGGCTGATGCAGTCTGCTGCACGAGCAGAGCGCCTGCGCCTACCATCAAACGACCAAATTCTCGCCGTCCAAGCCGCAATGGGTCCGACGCGGAAGATCTCGTGCTGCCTGTTCTGCCCGATGGGTTATCTTTTTTCATTTGGGTGAGGTGGAACTCGTCCTGGAAGGTGGAGGGTTTGGTGCGCGGCCTATGAACAAGCTCGGGAAGGCCAGGCGTCAAGTCGTCGCGCCCGGTGCGTCTTCTGTCTGCGAGTCCAGCCATTGTTCCAGTGTCATCTGTTTGGCCATCGTGGCGAGGTGGATGAGGGCTGAATATTGATTCGTCAGCACGCTTTTGTTTGGATTCACCACCTCGGTCGTTCCTCGCGTACAGCCCGTGTGCAGCAATGTCCAGGCTGCGCTATCGGCATGGGGGAGGCTGTACCCGATGATCGTCACCTTGCCGGCGCGTTGTAGCGCGTCCAGGGCATCCTTCCATATGCGGCTGAAGATGTGGTGGCTGCGGTCTACGCCTCCGTAGACCTTCAAGAAAGTTGGATGGAGCAAGATCTGTCTTTGGTTTGGAGGTCGGTTCGGAAGGCTGACGTCCACATGGTGAATACCCAACCCGCGCAAAAAGATGGGGTCGAGGGCGATCCGCGTCCTTATCGGCTCCGTCGGGGTGGGAGGCCTCTGATACCAGCCTGCCGCGCCATGCAGATGTAGAACCTTCACCTTCGAGGGCGCGAAGATAACGGGCGTGTGGTCGTATTCGTTCTGTTGAAATGCGATAGCGTCTCCATAGCCGTCTGAGGGAGACCATTTTCCGAGAGAATAAAGAACGCGTTCGATGGTGGAGTCATAGTTGAACGTAATGACTACATCGCCGGGTTGCAGGTAGCACGCCAAGCGGCGGAGATCGTTCCAAGCCGATGAGCTGAAGGTCTTGTTATCGTCGTGGTTGTGGTCTAGAAAAAACGCCTCCAGCGCCCACAAAAGGATGTCTCTCACCCTCCGGTACTCGTCGATTTCATTCTTGACCGAATCGAGTTCTGTCTCTGCCGTCCGCGCATCTGCTGCGCCTTTTCTTGCAGCAGGGAGGACTTTGCTCCGGGCGTCGGAGATCAGCGCCTGCGCTAGATCGAGCACGGTGAATATTTGTTCGATGTTTTTGTTTCGGTAGGAATGGCTCAGGAGTGGGTTGGAGTTCGTCGCCAGCCATGTTTTGAGCTTCGGCCAATCTTTCTGGTAGTCAAATCTGTGAAGCATTGGGCCGCAGCTTTGGATGTGTTTGTCGATGGCATCGAACAACCGGGTTCCGAGCAGGTATACCGGGTGGGAAGCCCCGGCGCCAAGGACATAAGCTCGCATGTTTCCTCCGCTCCGTTACCTTTGGGATATTGTAGGGTGGTTCAATGGGTACCGGCGAACGTTGGAGCCCTATCGGGGCTGGCTCGTGCATAGAGCTGGGAGTGGCTGGGCTGTCTTTCGGGGCAGTTTTGATGGGGCCGCTTGACGAAAATCGTTAGCGCGGCGGGCCCGTTGCGGACCTATGGGATTTGAACGGGCGATTCCGTCCTGGGCGGGATGTCTTCCTGGACTTGGCAAGGTCTGGAACGCGGTGGATTTTGAGACGTGGTGAGCGTTGGCTAGCCGCACGTCAATCTTGCGCTTCTCCAGAATCTGGAACAGCGGAATCCAATACTCGCCGGTCGATTCCATTGCCACGGTTCGGATCTGGCACTGTTGAAGCGACTCCGCCAGCTTGTCCAAATCAGCGGTACGTGTTGGGGGAACGCCGAGCGGAATCCGGATCGCGGTCAGCAGGCACCGCAGGGAAAACCTCGGTGGCTCCCCTATCGGTTCCGGCGACATTCGGCTCAGTCGCGGGCGGGCGGTAGCTGTAGGCTGTCTCCGAGGTGTAGACCGCATTTGCTCCGCCGGACATTCTTGCCGGAGCAGCGCTGAAAGACGGCGCATATCCCGCCGTGTCTGTGACGCCCACGGTGACAGCCCAATTGCTATTGGCGCCCGACGCCACGCCCTTCAGGCCTACGGTGCTGCCGTCGGCCAAGGCAATGATAGTTTTATTGCGAAGGAGCCAGACGGCAATAGCAGGAGAACGCTACGAAGTGATGGTGACCGTGGCTGTATCGACGTTCCAAACCTTCCGCCATGGGGGGAAGACCAAGATCCTGCAAATCCACATCTCAAAGAGCGAGATGTGGGGCACCCGCCCTTGATGGGGCAGAGAGACCAGATTTGTGCCACCCGCCGTTTCTGGAGCAGAGGGAGGCGGTCAGGCACTCCTGGACGGAGTTCCTTTGAGCGCCGTACAATTTTCCATTGCACGGACCGAAGGTGGATTGCAATTGAGGGTGTATACCGCTTGGAAGAGAGGAGTGGGTATGTCTATTGCCAATGCATTGCTCGCGGAGTTCGAGGCGCAGTCTCCCATCACAAGAAAGTTTTTGGAGAGACTGCCTGAGGATAAGCTCGGGTGGAAGCCGCACCCAAAATCGATGACGGCCGGACAGCTTGCCTATCATCTGGCACTGGTACCCGGCGGCGTGGTCACCATGGCAAAACAGGATTCCATAGCGCCGCCGGACTTCCAGTTTCCGCAGCCGGAGTCCGTTATGCAGGTACTGAAAGGCTTTGACGAGAGCATTGCCACGGTGCGCGCCATCTTGCCCACGTTTGACGATGCCACAATGGACGCGATCTGGCGTATCAAGGACGGGGAGAAAGAACTTTTGGCTATTCCGCGCAAGCAGCTTTTGCGGGATGTGATGCTGAGCCACTGGTACCAGCATCGCGGGCAGTTCAGCGTTTATCTGCGGCTGCTGGGTCAGCCAGTTCCGGCAAGCTGGGGGCCTAGCGCGGATGAGGCGCCATAACTCGTCTCCTTCCAAGGCATGAGGCGCTCGGGGAGCCATGGGCCTAAGCAATCTCAGCAGAGTGAGGCTCGACGTGGTTCGCCGACGCCGACCGCAGGCTCCGGCGGGGAGGGCGAGATGGGCTGCAGTCCGCTGAGTCCCGAGGTCTTGCTTCGGGTGTGCTTTCAGCAGAGGTGGCTGGCGGTGTCGGACGCTGGGGGCGTTATAGATTGATGGCGCGCATCCCCTGGTCGTGGTAACGCGCTCCGGCGGTGGCGCCCAGAGGAAAGACCTGATCGAGCCGACGGAGATGTTCCCTGGTCAAGTGGACCTCCAACGCCCCGAGATCCTCCTCCAGATAGCCGATGTGCCTGGTTCCTGGAATGGGTATCACGTCCTCGCCCTGGCTGAGAACCCAGGCAAGCGCCAACTGTGCGGGGGTGCAGCCAATCTCTTCGGAAAGGGCCTTTACCGCGTCAGCCAGTTGGAGATTCCGCTGGAAGTTTTCGCCTTCAAACCTAGGGTGACGACGTCGCCAGTCGTCCTGCGGAATATCATCCGGTGTTTTGAATCGTCCGGTGAGAAAGCCGCGTCCCAGCGGGCTGTAGGCGATGAAGGCGATGCCCAGGCTGCGGCAGGTGGCTAGAATTTCCTGTTCCGGGTCGCGCGACCAAAGGGAGTACTCGGTTTGCAATGCGGCGATGGGATGCACGGCATGGGCGCGGCGGATTGTGGCGGGGGCAGCCTCCGACAATCCTAAATAGCGTACTTTGCCCTGGCGCACCAACTCGGCCATGGCCCCGACCGTATCTTCTATGGGAGTGTTGGGGTCGACGCGGTGCTGATAGTAGAGGTCGATGTGCTCCACGCCCAGCCGCTTGAGGCTGGCGTCGCAGGCTTGCTTGACATACTGAGGCGTTCCGCTCACACCCAGAAACTCGCCTTGGTTCCCGCGCACGTTCCCGAATTTGGTGGCAAGCACTACTTCTTCCCGCCGGTCGCGAAGGGCAAGCCTGAGGAGTTCCTCGTTCTTCCCAACGCCATACATGTCCGCGGTGTCCAGGAAGTTGACTCCAAGTTCGAGTGCGCGATGAATGGTTGCAATCGACTGCTTTTCGTCAGCGGCTCCGTAGAACTCCGACATGCCCATACAGCCGAGCCCGATCGCGGATACGTTGGGCCCATTCTGTCCAAGTTTTCTTTGTTGCATCTTCGCTTCTCCCGTTTTGATTGCTTAAGTTGGATGCGTCCGCATCTGAAGTTGATGCATGGGAGTGGATCCGAAAGGCCGTCCGACGGATCTCGGCCGAGCGGATGGCAGACTGCGTTTGGGTGGAGATCCCTTATGCGGCTAGTTCGGCCGACTCGGCGCCGGCGTCCTGTGGGACAAACGATCGAGGAGCGTGGGGTTGCGGCTGCATAACGCGAATAGGCATGGGATAGCGGCGATGATGACCAAGATGATGGTCGAAAGGTGGATCTTCAACCGTCACTCCATTTGTCTATCTCTTCCCGGGCTGATCTCCGCTTCCAGAGGAGGATCGGGTGGGGTGGGATCGATTGCTGGTGGAGGAGTTGGTGTTTCTGCTGGATACCACAAACGGATTCGTGGTGCCGGGCACTGTCCTGACCGAATTGAGCGTCTTCGCCAGGTCGCCGTTCTGAGGGACGAGCTTGCAAATCTGATCCATTGCCAAAACCTTCTCGGCTTTGGCCATAAATCCTCCGTCCTTATCAGGTTAGTCCAAGTCCGGGGTTTTACGCATGGGGAAGTTTCTGTTGGGCGCGTGGCTGTGAGGAGACGAAGAGTTCCGTCCGATGCCCGATGCGCGTCCTTCCTGCCCCGAGGGCCGGTGGGTCGCAGTTCGCGACAAGAGATACCTTTTCATCTGGTCAGCTCGTCAGACTGGATAGAGCTTTCACGAGAGGGCGGAAAAACGCATCTGCATCCGTAAAAAAGGTCTCCACTTGATGGATCGCGCCGGCTGGAGACCTGGAAACTGGACGGCGCAAGGGCGCGGCTGAGCTCTGCCGTTGGCCAGGGTTCCCAGTGCAGCCAAAGCAGCGACACCGACTCCCGCGGAAGGCTGGTGGTGATTCGCACTGTGCCAGCATGCACGTCAAGCCATTTGGGCGAGGTGAAGAGCTGAAGCCGGCCAGCCGCCTGGAGCCGCGCATCCTGCCCGGGGTCAGGGTGCGGCGGCGAGCCCATCGCCTGCCATGCCGTATACGCGTTGCTGTGGTCTTTATCGATGCGAAAGTACTCCAGCAAGACTCGATGCACCCCAGCAGGAATTCCCTGGATGGTGATGCCGGCCGGAGCTGACGGCCCCGGCTCATTGGCGTCCTGATAGTTCCACAGAAGGACGGCGGCTGTGTTCGCGTTGCGGGTCGCCAGCGCGTCCACATCCGGCGATTGCCGGACGCCGGTGGAGATCAGCGTATCCAGCGGTACAGCCCCGGTGCTGCTGGTGCGCACACGATCGCCTGACATCATGCCGAGCATGCGAAACAGGTTCAGAATGGGCTTATCAACGCCATTGGTAGTCAGCGAGCGGAGGTCTGCAAAGGCATCCGTATCTTCAAATTCAAACGACCAGCTCAGCATCGCGATGACATCGACCCTGGAGCGGTTGCGAAGATCCAGGATGGCCTTGAACGCTGCCGCCGTGTAGGCCGGATACAAGGGTCCGTTGCGGTAGCTGTTGGCCGGATTGGTCCGCGAGGAGCAGGCCGCGCAGCCTTCTGGGTCGGCTTCGCTCAGGATGACCGGCAGGCGCCGGAATTGCGGGAAGGATGCAATTAGCGAAAGGCCGCGATTCACGTCGTTGAGCTCGTGATTCAGCCCCATCGTCACGATACCGTCATGGGAGGTTGGGTAGCCCTTGGCATGGAAGGAGATGAAGTCCAGCGGAATGGGGCCTTCCGTGGCCGCGCTGTGGCCAGTGGCGACATGCTGCAGGAAGCCGCGCAGGAAGAGGTTCGCTTTGTCGCTGCCCGGCCCTGTGGAGGCCGGCCCACCCACCCGAGCGCCGGGCAAGGCGGCGCGTACCCCGGCGACGGTGTAGTCATACAGCTTGAAGTAGTTCTGCGGCGTGGAGTGCCAGTAGCCAATGTCCGGCTCGTTCCACACCTCGAAGTACCACTTCAGCACTTCCTGACGTCCATAGCGCTGCACAAGGTGAGCGGTGAGGACGCGCACCAACTGCTGCCAGCGCGCGTAGTCCCTGGGCGGGTTGTTGGAGGCTCCGGAGATCGTTGAGGCTGGGAAGTAGACCTGGTAGGGCTGGTGGCGGTTGGGCAGCGTGGCAGCCAGGTCGCGCGGCATAAAGCCCAGCTCCACGAAGGGCCGGACGCCGGCGGCGCGCCAGGCATCGAAGATAGCGTCGATGATCTTGAAGTCGTAGTGAGGATGGCCGCTTGCGTCTTCTGAGTAGATGCCTGTTGAGCTGACTTTGAACGACGGCGTTCCATTGCCTGAGGTGAGCAGATTATGGGCGCGGATGTAGACGGGGGCCGCGGTGAGATCATGCAGCTCGCGCAGCAGCGCGCGGCCGTGGGGCATGGTGGTGTAGTTGGCCTCATCGTAGCCAAACCATGCATAGACGGGTGTGAAGGGTCCGGTGCGCGCGTTGAGGTCCACCTGGATGCGTACCGTGGTTGGCGCGGGTATGGCCGGGAGGAGCGTGGTGGGGTTTTGTGCGGGTAGAACGGAGGCTGGAAGAACGAGAAGAAGAGAGACGCAGGTGGTCCAGATCCGATAGCGATGCATGATTCTCCCCATGAGAGATTCGGCGGCGAACGCGGCCACGGGTGTTCTGCCTGACGGCTGAGGATTGCCGACATGCTGGGCGGTGCTGTCCGGTCATTTGACCGGAGTCTGCTCTTTGGGCGGCAATCCGAGGCAGGCGGCAGTTCCAGCCAGTACCAGGTAATGGTATCGCTCCTGAGATGGATTGTGAGACCAAAAGATCTTTGAGCGGAGAAGGCCGGCGGGAACGTGGAGCTGCATGCGCAGGCGATAGCGCGTCGCGCGGCGCCGGAGGAGGAGGAGGACTGGAGGCTGGTGAACGCGACGACATGGCGAGGCGCGGCGGGAGGGGTTGGACGGAGTTGGAAGGATTAGTCGAGAAGGGAATCGACGAAGGCTTCAGGGTCAAAGGGGATGATGTCTTCGAGCTTCTCGCCGATTCCGGCATAACGGACGGGGAGGCCCATCTCCTGCGCGATGGCGACGACGATGCCGCCTTTGGCGCTGCCGTCCAGCTTGGTGAGGACGATGCCGGTGACGTGAGAGGCCTCGGTGAAGAGACGCGCCTGCTGGAGGCCGTTCTGGCCGGTGGTGGCGTCGATGACCAGCAGCGTCTGGTGGGGCGCGCCGGGGACCAGACGCTCGGCGGTGCGGCGCATCTTGTCCAGCTCTTTCATGAGGTCTGACTTGGTGTGCAGGCGGCCGGCGGTGTCTACGATGAGGACGCCGGTGGAGCGGGCTTTGGCGGCGGTGAGCGCGTCAAAGAGAGCGGCGGATGGGTCGCCCCCCTGGCGGGTGCTGATGAGATCGACGGAAGAGCGCTGCGCCCAGACTTGCAGTTGCTCGATGGCGGCGGCGCGAAAGGTGTCCGCAGCGCAGAGGAGCACGGTGTGGCCTTGGCGGCGGAGGTGCGCGGCTAGCTTGCCGGTGGTGGTGGTCTTGCCCGTGCCGTTGACGCCGACCATCATGATGACCTCCGGTGGGGTGGAGGGATGAGCTACGGGCGCTGCCGCGGAGTCCACGGCGCGGAGGATGCGGAGGATCTCCTGCTTGAGCAGAACTTTGAGCGCGGCTCCGTCCGAGATGCCGTGGTGGAGGGCGCGGCCGCGCAGGGCGGTGAGGATCTGGTTGGTGGTTGCGGCTCCGATATCGCAGGAGAGCAGCGCCAGTTCGAGGTCGTCGAGCGAGGCTTCATCCACCTCGCGGGTGAGGGCCATGACCGAGGACAGGGAGTTGGAGAGCGACTCGCGGGTGCGGGTGACCGCGCTCTTCATGCGCTCGAAGAGGCCGCGCCGGGCTACGGGCTCGTCTGCGGGCGAGGGCGGGATTGCAGGGGCCTGGTTGGGAGTAGACGGCGGGTTCGGAGGGGTGGAGGCAGGGGGCTCGCGCTTGCCAAAGATTGAGAAGGCCATCCCCTCCAGTCTAGCGGAGCGGGGGCTACTCGATGCGGCCGGGGCGGCCCATGAGTTCTCCGATGGCGTCCAGCGGCGCTTTGCCGTGGTGGAGGATGGCCTCCATCTGCTCGGTGATCGGCATCTCCACGCCATGACGGCGAGCCAGGCCAAGGGCAGCGGAGGTGGTGAGGACGCCTTCCGCCACCTTGCCGTTGAGCCCGGCGATGATCGCCGGAAGAGGGCGGCCCTGGCCGAGTTCCATGCCGACCATGCGGTTGCGCGACAGGCCGCCGGTGCAGGTGAGCACGAGGTCGCCGATGCCGGAGAGGCCGGACATGGTCTCTCGGCAGCCGCCGCAGGCGATGGCGAGGCGGGTGATCTCCGCACTGCCGCGGGTGATGAGCGCGGCGGTGGCGTTGTGGCCGAGGTCGAGGCCGGTGACGACGCCGGCGGCCAGGGCGATGACGTTTTTGAGGGCTCCGCCGAGTTCGGTGCCGACGACGTCCTGGTTGCGGTAGGCGCGCAGGGAGGAGGAGCTGAAGCCGTCTTGCAGGCGCTTGCCGAGGGCGGGGTCGTCGATGGCGAGGGCGATGGCCGTGGGCATGGCCGCGGCGACCTCGTAGGCGAAGGAGGGACCGCCGAGGACGCCGATGGGATTGGATGGGGCGTACTCCGCCATGATCTGCGACATGCGGAGGAAGGTGTTCTCTTCAATGCCCTTGCTGGCCGAGAGCAGCACCTGGCTGGGAGTGAGCAGAGGCGCCAGTTGCAGCATGATGGAGCGCAGCGCCTGGGAGGGCGTGGCGCAGAGCACCACCTCCGCGGAGGAGACGGCCAAGGCGAGATCGTGCGTGATGCGGAGGTCCGCAGGGAGCGAAAAGCCTGGGAGATAGCGCTGGTTCTGGCGGCTCTGGGCGAGTTGCAGGGCGTGGTCCGGAGAGTGGGCCCAGAGGGTGAGGGTGTGCCCGCCACGGCGGGCCAGGGAGACGGTGAGCGCGGTTCCCCAGGCTCCTGCGCCGATGACAGCGATCCGGCTCATGCGTTTGCCTTTGGGTCTGGAGAGTCAGGGCCGGTGGCGGCGAGTTGGGGGCTCTTTTTGCTGCCCAGGCGATTCTCCGTGCCATGCAACAGGCGCACGATGTTGGCGTGATGTTTGACGATGGTTAGAAGCGCGATGATGCTGAGCCCAAGGAAGAGGGCGGGTGAGTGGGGATGCTGGAGCAGGAACGCCAAGAGAGGAATGGAGGCCGCGGCGAGAATGGAGCCGAGCGAGACGTACCGGGTGAGGAGGACGATGACGGCGAAGACTCCGAAAGAAGCCAGGGCAACCATGGGCACCAGGGAGAGGAAGACGCCGAGCGCGGTGGCGACGCCCTTGCCGCCACGGAAGCGCAGCCAGATGGGAAAGATGTGACCGATGACAGCGGTTACGGCGGCGGTTATGGCGAGCGCGGAGGGACCATGCGCCACGGGCGGGGCTACGCGGATGGCGATGAAGACGCTGAGGTAGCCCTTGAGAACGTCACAGAGCAGGGTGAGAAGGCCGAGGGTGGTACCGCCAGCCCGGGCTACATTGGTGGCTCCAATGTTGCCACTTCCTACGGCGCGGACATCCTCTTGGCGGAGGAACCGGACCAGGAGATAGCCGAAGGGGATGGAGCCGAGTAGATAGGCCGTTGCGAGTGTCAGGAGCCAGGCGGTCATGGTCTTCCAAGATGAGTGTAGCAGCCCAGGTTGCGAGTCCAGATTACATTAAGAGCCTGATTGGGAGCCCAGATTGCGAGCTTAATTGCGAGACAGGATTGGCGGCTCCATGCTCCGGCATCCTGCTTCGGAGCGACGCGCCTTCATCCTGCGCGCGGCTGACGCTCCGACGGGGTGCGCCGGGAGGATGCGGCCAGCGCTGCGGCCGGGCTTATAGGCGTACGAGCGGCGCAGCGCGGTGCGCGGGAGTTACAGCAGGCGCCGGCGGAGCGTCTCCAGGGCGTGCTGGGCGGCCCAGATGCGAATGCGTTCGCGGTCGCCACGGATGTTGAGTTCTTTGACCTGAGTCTCTTTGCCGTCCGTGAGGGCGATGTAAACCAAGCCGACGGGCTTTTGGGAGTCTGGTCCGCGCGGCGTGGCAGGGCCGGCGATGCCGGTGATGCTGAGGGCCAGGGAGCTGCCGATGCGGCGGCGGATGCCTTCCGCGAGGGCGCGTGCGACGGCGTCAGAGACCGCGCCGTGCTCGTCGATGAGGTAGGCGGGGACGTCCGCGAGGGCGGTCTTGCTGCGGTTGGAGTAGGCGACCGCGCCGCCGAGGAAGACGCGCGAGCTGTTGGGGATGGAGGTGAGGCGCTTGCCGATCAGGCCTCCGGTGCAGCTCTCCGCGACGGCCAGGGTGTGATGACGGACGCCGAGCATCAGCAGAACGACCTCTTCGAGAGATTCTCCCCCAGAGGAGAAGACGTCATCGCCCATCTCGCGGGAGACGGCGTCGGCGGCGGCTTCCACCTGCGCCTCCGCCTCGGCCTGGGTGGGCTTGACGCAGGAGAAGTGAAGCTGGATCTCCGCATTGCCGGCAAGGATGGTGGTCTCAACGTCAGGGAAGGTCTTGTAGATGGGAGCGCAACGCGCGTCCACCAGGCTCTCTGGGATGAGAGTCATGCGGAGTTGGCGGCGGGCAAGGTGGCTGGGTGGAAGCGCCGCGGCCAGGCGTGGCTTGCACTCCGCAGCGAAGAGCGGTTGAAGCTCCAGGGGCGGGCCGGGAAGAAGAGCGATGAGCCGGCGGTGACCGTTGTAGAGGACATCCAGCCACTGGCCGGGGGCGCTTCCATTGCGGTTGGGAAGGATGGTGGCTCCCTGGATCTGGTCGGCCTGGTGGTGGTTGTTCTGCGTCATCTGCAGGTTGCGGGCGGCGAAGCGCTGGCGCAGCGTCTCCAGGAGCTCCGGATTGCGGTAGAGCGGAAGGCGCAGCGCCTGAGCGACGCACTCCCGGGTGAGGTCGTCTTCTGTGGGGCCGAGGCCGCCGGAGAGGAGCAGAATGTCGGCGCGGTTGAGAGCGATCTGGATGGCCGAGGTGAGGTGCTCGCGGTGATCTCCGACGATGGTTTTGAAGGCTACAGCGACGCCAAGATCGTTGAGGACAGAGGTGAGGTAGAGCGAGTTGGTGTCCTGACGGTGGGGCGTGAGCAGCTCAGAGCCAACGGCGATGATCTCGGCGAACATGTGCTTTGATGGTATCGCGAGGGCAGGCGTGGCGGGTTAAGCGCCATGGGTTGAGGCTGAAGGGCGGGACGGGCGGCGCAGGTTGGCGCGGCCGGGAGGATGCGGTTTGCAGGGTGCGGGGATGGGGGCGGGATGGCGAGGAAGTTAAGCACAGAAATGCGGAGTTTTGCACAGTTTTTTTTGTGTTGCAAGCAGCAGAGTTTGTGCGAATATTCAATGCAACGGAGGAGAGATCTTCCAGAGAAGAGAGAAGAGTCAGAGGCAGCGAGGATCGGACGCGAGACTCACTTTGGGTACCCAAAGGCAAACTGGCAAAGACAAGGCTCGCAGACCTGGACGCCACGGAGAAACGAAGAGCAGAGGGGCTTGCCCCGATGTTCGGAGAGACGAAGAGGTTGTCAGGGAATGACCCGGAACCGGAGTCGGGTCTTCGCAAGTTTCGGATAGCGGAAGGGCGGATTCTCGAAAGAGGGTTCGCCCTTTTGCATTGGGAGCGTGGGAGCGTGGGGCGGGGACTTGGCGCGGTGGTGGGCGTGAGATCGCTGGTGAGGGCTTGGGTTTAGAGCAGCGAAAGGCCCTGGATGCCCAGGTCGGCGTGGTAGATGGTGGAGTGCGTGGCCAGAGCGGCACAGCCATCATCCAGGAAACAGAGGCCGATGAGGTCATTGCCGGCCACGATGAGTTCGGCTTGGAGCGCTCCCGTCTCGCGAGAGGGCCATAGACGGACGAGGCCGCGATGGCCGTGCAAGGAGGCTGCGACGTAGAGGTTGCCCTCCACGTCAAAGGCCATGCCTTGAGGACGGCCGAGGCCACGGTAGTAGACGCTGGTTTCGCCTTTGGGGTCGATGGCGTAGATGGGCTGGTGAGAGCAGTAGGTGGGGGTGGTGACCAGCAGCGTTCCGTCAGGACGGAAGCAGAGATGGTAGAAGGCTGTGGAGGGTTCCAGGGTAGCGAAGACGAAGATCTCGCCGGCGGCTCCCGGTTGCTGCGGGTTGAGGACTAGAGGATTCTCGCCGGCTGACTCCAGAGATGGCGGAACGATCTTGAAGATGGTTCCGGAGCGGTCGCCAACGAAGAGATTGCCTTCTCGATCGAAGGCGATGCCGGTTGCAATGCCCATGCCCTCTGCGAAGGTGGAGATGATGCCGTCCGGGGTGATGCGGTAGATGGCTCCTTCTGAGCGGGAGCTGGCGTAGAGGTTGCCATCGCGGCCGAAGGCGAGAGCGGAGACGTTCAGCAGGCCGCGGGTAAAGGCGGTGACCTGCAGGTCGCGAGCGACGCGATAGATGGAGACCGGAACCTGCTCGCCACGAGGACCGGAGACCATGGCGAAGAGGTTGCCATCCGCGTCTACAGCGGGGTTGGAGATGACGTGAAGGTCTTCCACCATGGGAACGCCGATGTTGGCATGGAGGTGGTTGCTGGTGAGCCCGTGGCTGCGCAGAGAGAGGCCAGAGGAGATGGCTCCCGCGGGTACGCGGATGATGGCGCGCGTGGAGCGGGCCATGTCAAAGGTGGCCGGGACCTCTCCGAAGTAGGCCGAGGGAAGCTGGGGAGAGGCGGAGGGATGCGCAGGGTCCGAGGGCAGGAGATGGGATCCAAAGACCTGAAAGCTGCCGCCGGGAATGGCCGAGCGGGGGTAGAGGCTGTCCAGATGAGGTACGGCGGGAGCGCTGTGCGGACGAGATGGGTGGAGCAAAGGCATTTGATGGATAGGGTATGCGTGGTGGAGCGGCGATGCAAATGGCTGACGGCCGAGCTGAGGTGAGCGCGGCCGGCGACTAGTGGATAGGCGGCAGGAAATGTTGCAGGAGCGCGCCACAGACGAGCGCGAGAAGACCTGCGGCGACGTCGTCCAGCATGATGCCTGTGCCGGTGGGGAGGGATTCGATGCGGCGGATGGGCCAGGGCTTGGCGATATCGAAGAGGCGGAAGAGAAGCAGCGCGAGCAGGGCGGGCAGCCAGTGGGGTGGGCAGAGGATGAGGGCGAAGAGTTGGCCGGCGACCTCATCGATGACGACGAACCCTGGGTCTTTGCGACAGGCCTCGCGCGCGGTGATGGTGGAGGCCGGGATGCCGATGGCGGTGACGAGAATGGCCGCCAGGGCGGTGGCGAGGGCCAGGCCGACTGGCGTGGACGGCACGATGACGGCGGCGGCGTACCAGAGCAGGAGCGCCGCAGCAGAGCCGTAGGTGCCGGGGCCGGGCGCAAGATAGCCGGCGCCGAAGAAGGTGGCGAGGGTCCAGGCCCAGCGGGTCTTAGGTGTGGCCATTTGACGATTGTACGAGGCGAGAGCGGCGCTGGGTGCGGTTTGCTATTTGCGGTTCTGCTCTTTGGTGGGGTGCTGCTGCTGGGAGTGCTCGATGTCTTCCAGAAGGCCGGGATCGAAGATGGGAGAGGTGATGCGGTAGTCGCCTGATGCCCACTTGCCGAGGTCGATGGTGCGGCAGCGGTCAGAGCAGAAGGGAGCTTCGGGGCTATGGAGAGCGACTTGCTTGCGGCAGATGGGACAGCGGAGAGTTCTGGGTTGGGTCATGGGTGGGTGCTCGATGGTTGCCGACGCAGGAGCAGGATATTTGCTCTGGTGGCTTGCCCGCGTCAGAGGCCGGGGAGGGCGAAGGCCTGGGGTTATTCGAGGATGGTTGCTACGAGGTCAAAGTCGTGGGAGGCTGTGATCCGGGCGCGGTAAAAGGCGCCGGGGACGAGGGTCTCATGAGGGCCGAAGTCGCTGATGAGGATCTTACCGTCGATCTCAGGGGCCTGCTCCATGGAGCGCCCCTGCCAGAGGAGTTCGGTTTCATCGCTTTCTCCTTCCACGAGGATCTCCAATTTGCGGCCGACCCACTGCTTGCGGGCGCGCTTGCTGATCTTTTGTTGCAGCTTCATGAGCCTGCGGCGGCGGGATTCTATGGTTCGCCGGGGCACCTTGTCGTCCAGGGCGAAGGCTCCAGCGCCCTCCTCGTCGGAGTAACTGAAGACGCCCAGCCAGTCGATGCGCGCGGCTGCAACAAAGGAGCAGAGCTCCTGGAAGTCTGCTTCGGTTTCTCCGGGGAAGCCGACGATGAAGGTGGTGCGGAGGACGAGGTTGGGCACCAGTTCGCGGGCCTGGGAGATGATCTGCAGAAAACGGTCGGCGCTGCCGCCTCGCTTCATGCGGCGAAGGACGCCGGCGGAGGCGTGCTGCAGAGGGACATCCAGATACTTTGCGATGGTGTGATGCCGGGCGATGGTCTTCAGGAGGCGCGAGGTGATCTTGTTGGGATAGGCGTAGAGGAAGCGCAGCCAATGGAGACCCGGTAGCGGGGCCAGGGCATCCAGGAGGTCGGCGAGATCGGGACGGCGGAGACCTTGTGGAGAGAGGTTGCCCGGCGCTGCTGGAGAAGCGAGGGAGGAGACTTCGGCTGCGGAGGCAGAGAAGTCGCTGTCGCTACCCGGATGCAGGGGAATGCTGGGCGGAAGATCCTCGCCGTAGCAGGTGGTGTCCTGGCCGATGAGGGTGATCTCACGGACGCCCTGAGCGATGAGAGATTGAGCCTCTGCGACGATGTCGGCCAAAGGGCGAGAGCGGAACTTGCCGCGCAACTGCGGAATGATGCAGAAGCTGCAGGGATGGTCACAGCCTTCTGCGATCTTGATGTAGGCAGAGGCGCGGGGCGTGGCGAGGATGCGAGGGGTGTGGTGGGA
The DNA here is from genome assembly GCA_027365345.1 of Granulicella sp. Lineage (GTDB taxonomy): Bacteria > Acidobacteriota > Terriglobia > Terriglobales > Acidobacteriaceae > Granulicella. The sequence continues at coordinate 15,404 of DAHXNO010000039.1, read as the reverse complement.
GTAGAGAAAGGTGGGTAAGGTGGAGGCGGCTCCGTCCCATGCGTCGCGGGAGAAGCGGCCTTGCTGCTCGCGCAGGTCCCCTTCAGGACGGGACGGCGTTGCGGGATGAGACTCGCGGGTGGGAGCGGGCGGTTTGGCGGCGGTCTCGTAGCTGCGTTGCGGGCTGGCCGCGCTGGGGTGGGAGTGCTGCAGAACGGAGCTGGCGTGGCGCTCGATGGGAACAGGTTGCGCAGGGGCGCTGGTGAGGATGGGAAAGAGGGGATTGGCGGGTGGTTGGGCTAGTCCGGCGGCCTGGAGGATGGATTCGAGTTCTCCGGTGCCCACGACGGCGTCTACCTCCGGGATGTTGGCGCGGATCTGGTCGCGGTAGCGCTCTACGAGACAGCCGGCTACGATGAGCCGTTGTGCGCGGCCGCCGCGGGAGGATTTGTGCTGCGCCATCTCCAGGATGGCATCGACGGACTCCTGCTTGGCGGAGTCGATAAAGGAGCAGGTGTTGACGACCAGGATGTCAGCGTCTTCGGCACGGGGAGTGATGCTGGCTCCGCCACGGTTCAGCAGGCCCATCATCACCTCGGAGTCAACCAGATTCTTGGGGCAGCCGAGGGAGACGAAGCCTACCTTGAGGCTTTCGATCTGCGCTGGGGCGTGGGGTTCTGACGCAGGGGCGTCGATCGTGGGGGAGATGGTCACAAGCTCTAATTTTATCAGGCTTTCTGCGGCTTCTTTGACGCGGTTTTCCGTGGTGAGAAGCAGGGTTGTGCGGTTCCAGCCGGAGCGGGCGAAGAGACCTGGGCGCGCTACTGGATGCGCTGGGTGAGCATCCGCGTGGAGAGAGTTGGTTGCGGCTGGCGAGCGGAGTGGGAGGTGACAACGACACCGTTGGTCTCAAAGTGCGAGATGTGATGGTTGGTGGCGTGGCCGAGCATGATCGCCTTGCGCAGCATCTGGAGATGGCGGCGGGAGTCGGCGGAGAAGTGGCGGCTGATGGCAAGGTCGTAATCGAGGACGAGATTATAAGCAGCCTCGCACCTTGGGCAGCAGATGGGCTCTTCCAGCCATCGGTGAAAGGTGGCCGGAGGAAGAGGCGCGGCGGGGTCAGTACCGGAGCGGATTGCGGCGATGATCATGAGATAAGAATAAGTTGGAGAGGATGAGCACGCGGGAAATGCTCCTTCGCCTCCGTTCTGTATTTCGCTGATCGATCCCGCAGCGAAGATGAACGTTCATTCAAATATAGCGCGGCGGCTTGATGGAGCGCGCTTCGGCCACTGGGAATTGCCTGGAAACTTATGAATATTGGAGGCGGTGATGGGAGTTGTTCCTCTCTGGAATTCACATTTAATGTATGGGACGACATGACAAACATGTCTTCGCAACGTTAGACTTCATGCAGATCGGATAAGCAGTTCACAACTTCTCCAGAGGGAGTGTTCGCCGCTCCGGATTCGCCTGTCGATCATGGTAGGAAGAGACGAGGCGTCTATATGAAGGCTGTGCACCTGATCAACCCCAGTGACAATTCCTTTGGAACTGCCGTTATTACACCCCGGTGGTTATTCGTTTTGGCGGCAGCGACGCCGAGATCCATGGGCGATCCCATTCTGGTGGATGAATCGCTGGAGCAGCTCGATCCGGGCACGATTCATGCGGGTGACGTGGTCGGAATCAGCGTGCATACGGGGAACGCCTTGCGAGGCTATGAGGTTGGGAGGCTTGCGCACCAGCGTGGAGCCAAGGTGGTCTACGGCGGCATCCATGCAACCTTGTTCCCGGAAGAGCCATTTGACCGTGGTTGCGCGGATGTGGTCGTCACGGGTGACGGCGATGTGGTGTGGAGCAAGGTGCTTCTGGACCTTCAGGCAGGATGCGCCGGCCGCATCTACGATGGCGGAAAGCTTGAAGGAGACCAGTTTCTGGCGGCGCGCTGGGATCTGATGCAGACGGACAAGTATATGTGGGCTTCAGTGCAGACGATTCGTGGATGCCCGAAACATTGTTCGTTCTGTTCTGTGTGGCGCACCGATGGACAGAAGCCGCGGCAGCGAACCTTCGAGAGCGTCATCGACGAGATTGTGGACCTGAGGCGCAGAGGGTTCCGCTTTATCGCGCTGGCGGATGATAACTTCTACCCGGTGACGCTTACGGATCTGCGGCTGGCGCGAGAGCAGAACAATGCAGAACGCGTTGCATCTCTGTTGCAGACGCGGAACGAGCGTTTTTCTCTTATGGCTGAACTGGCGAAGCTGCCGAAGGATATGGTCTTTTTCACGCAGATCACGATGGAATCCGCCGAAGACCCTGACTACCTGGACGCGATGCGGAGGGCCAACATCAAGGGCGCTCTGGTGGGTGTGGAAGCGGTGACACCGGAAGGGCTGAAGGCTGTTTACAAGGACTTCAACTACTCCGGCGAGAGATTGGTGCAGCAGCTACAGACGTTCCGAAAGCATGGCCTGCATGTGCTGGGATCTTTCATCTTTGGTTTGCCAACGGACAAGCCCAGCACGTTTGATGCGACGGTGGAGTTGGCGCTGAAGGCAGGCGTGACGTTTGCCCAATTCGTGATGATGACGCCGTTTCCCGGGACAGTCGACTTTGGCAGGTGGGAGAAGGAACAGTCGCTGAATCCGCAGATGGTGGACGGCACGCCGATCACGCGGTACTGGCTGATTCCAACTGCGATCCGACCAAAGATGTTTACGCCCCATCCCAGCATGACCTCGGATGAGATTCGAGATCGCACCCAGGGAGTGTGGGACCGCTTCTACGAATTCGGAACGATCTGGAAGAGGTCCGCATGTACGCCCACGGTTCGTGCGCGGCTGGCATTCGTTTTGCTATCGAAGCTGTATCGCCAGATGTATGCGGGAACCGGCATCTCGACCGACAGTGCGCGGCGCAAGAAGGCGAAGACGACGGCACGATGGATGGCTCGGCAAACACGCAAGATCTTCCAGGCCAAGCCGATGCCTGAACTGAGATCTCCTGTTTGGGAGGAACGTCCGACGTCCATTCCAGACCTAACGCAGATCACGATATCCCTGCCGGACAGTTCAACAGTTCTTGGTGCTTGAGGAGTGGACTGGCCGGGCCGGTTGTTTTTGAGCCAGTGGAGATGTTAGCGTCTTGGGCCTGTGAGGGAGGGCCGAAGATGGAGAAGAAGCGATTCGGGGGTGTTGGGGCAGCCGCATTGGCCGCGCGTGGAGATTTTGGCGCCATGAATGGTTCCCTGAGTGCATCGGAAAAAGCGATTGATGGTACGGGCTACGGCGATGCCGCGTCGCGTTCGCAGTGGATGTGTTTTGGGGCATCTCACCACGAAGATGATTGGCGCCTTGCCATGCTCCCGGCATAGAATGAAGTCGCTCTGGCGATGGTGGTTGCGGTCTCTGCGCACACGTAGGATCCGGTTTGCCGGATCGAAAGTTTGCGCGTTCTAAATCGTTTATCCCATAGAGGGGTTGAGGTTTATTCCACGGAGGCCAAAATAATGCGAAGAAGTTTGCCTGACATTCGACGCCTTTATGCCAGGCAAGATACCCATGCATCGTCTGGCTGAGTAGCGGGCAGACTTTGCCTTGCTACTGGGGAATGAGACAAGCGATCCTCCTGGCGGTCTGGGGAAGGGAAGCACCACTCTGGTGGCGTTGGTTGAACGAGAGGCTGAGGTGAAGGTGCATGAACACCTTGGCAAGTGGAAGGAGGAGGAGCGATGAGCGGGAAGAGCAAATTGCCGCGCCGTGACTTTCTGAAGCAAGCGGCGGGAATGATTGGCGCAGCCAGCCAATCGGGCTATTGGACTGAAGACATGCAGGCGCAGGCGCCTGCGACCGGCAAAAAAGGCACAGATGATCCGCTCGGACAGACTGAAATTTCTTATCCTCGCGTGTTCGAGGGTCGCCAACTCAAGATGATTTCATTTCCGCTGGGCGGTGTTACCGCGGGTAGCCTTGGCTTGGGCGGCCGGGGACAACTACGCGATTGGGAGATCTTCAATCGGCCCAACCAGGGCGGCTCGCCTGCGTATGCATTTCCCGCAATCTGGATTCAATCCGGCAACGCCAAACCGATGGCCCATGTGCTCGAATCGCGCATACTCCCTCCCTATCAGGGAGAGTCCGGGCTGGGCTCGAATAATGCTCCGGGACTGAGCCGACTGGAAGGGGCGAAATTCACCGGGGAATATCCGCTGGCGCATATTGACTTTGAAGACCGCAGGCTCCCGGTGCAAGTGGAACTCGATGCGTTCTCTCCATTCATTCCGCATGATCCGGACGACTCCGGACTTCCAGTAGCCGTGCTGCGTTACCGTGTGACGAATCCTGGAATGTCGCCAGTGAAAGCCGGCATCGCGTTCGCGATTGATAATCCTGTGGCAGGGAAGCCAGCGAAGAGTAGTCCTTTTTTGACGTCGGATGGACGTGTGAATGAATATCGCAGCGGCCAAGGATTGGAAGGCCTGCTGATGAGCAATCCATCGTTGCGGTCCGACGAACCGATGCGCGGCAGTTTTGTTTTGGCGGCCTTGCCGGACAAAAAGACAAACGTGACGCACTGGCGTGGATGGCCGAAAGAGGCCTGGTGGACCGCTCCCTTGCTTTATTGGGATGAGTTTTCACAACATGGCCAGTTGGGCACAGAACCCAATCCCCGGAATGCTGTGGGCGCGCTTTGCCAGCAAACGACAGTAGCTTCCGGCCAATCCGGCACTATGACGTTTCTGCTGGCGTGGCACTTTCCAAATCGGACGCCGGATTGGTGCGGATGGTCGGCTCCGCAGGGCAAAGAGAATACGGTGATCGGCAATTATTACGCCGTTCGTTTCAAGGATGCATGGGACGCTGCACAATACACCGCAATCCATTTACCGGAGTTGGAGCGGCGCACTCGCACCTTCGCCAGGGCGCTCAGGGAGAGCACCCTGCCCGATGTGGTGAAGGAGGCTGCCAGCGCGAACCTGTCGACATTGGCTTCGACGACGTGTTTCCGCACCGCCGACGGAGAATTTCACGGTTTTGAAGGCAGTGACGACGCGATTGGATGCTGCTTTGGAAATTGCACCCACGTGTGGAGCTACGAGACAGCGACGGAGTTTCTCTTCCCGTCATTCGCTCGTTCTTTGCGTAATGTTTCGTTTGGGTACTCTGAGGATGATGCTGGCGGAATCCGCGCACGACAATTACTTCCCGAGGGACACCCACGCTCTGCCTTGGTGGCGGCAGACGGACAGATGGGCCAGATCATGCATGCGTATCTGGGCTGGAGGTTATCCGCCGACCACGCGTGGCTACAGGCCAAGTGGCCGAAGATCAAGCAGGCGATTGCCTTTGCGTGGGAGCCGGGCGGCTGGGATCCAGACAAATCCGGCGTGTTGACTGGCGCGCAACACAACACGTATGACGTCGAGTTCTACGGTCCCAATCCTTTGTGCGGAATTTACTATCTGGGGGCATTGCGGGCTGGGGAAGAGATGGCGCGTGCAGTCGGCGACAGTGCGTCCGCTGCGGAGTATCGCCGGATCTTTGATCAGGGCAGTTCCTGGATTGATGCGCACCTTTTCAACGACGAGTTTTACATCCAGCAAATCCGTGGTTTGCCCGCAAGCAAGATTGCTCCCCATTTGCGCGGCGGTATGGGAACGGAAGAGACAGAGAATCCTGAATATCAGGTTGGAGATGGCTGTCTGATCGATCAGCTCATGGGGCAATATCTCGCCCACGTGACAAACCTGGGGCCGTTGGTGTCTGCGAGGAATGTGGAGAGGGCGCTCCGATCGATTTATGCATACAACTACAAGCGATCGCTGGTTGACCACGACAATGTGGAGAGAACGTTTGCCCTGAACCATGAGGCCGCGATGGTGATTTGCGACTACGGCAAAGCCCAACGGCCGCGAATTCCGTTTCCATATTTTGCTGAAGTGATGACAGGATTTGAACACGCAACAGCCGCCTTGATGATCTATTCCGGAATGGTGGAGGAAGGGATTGAATGCATTCACAATGTCCGCGCCAGGTATGACGGAGAAAAACGCAGCCCGTGGGATGAAGCAGAGTGCGGCCACCACTACGCGCGCGCTATGGCTTCCTGGACGAGCTTTGTGGCGCTGAGCGGATTTCAATACGATGGAGCCAAAGCCTCCGTGGCCGCGATTCCGCGAGTCACGCATAAGAATTTCAATTGCTTCTGGTCCACGGCAAGCGGCTGGGGGACATTTGCTTACCGCGCTATTGCCGGAGGCGGCACTCGCTTTACGATCCATGTGCTAGCGGGAACGCTTTTTTGTAGCTCCTGCGAGATTTCAGGATCAGGATCCTCCGCTTCTGTTCAGAATAATGGGGACACTGCTTCTCATTCGATGGAGAAAGTGAACGAGAGATCTATTTTTCATTTCGAATCTCCGATCCAGTTGGCGGAGGGTCACACTCTTCAGATTGAGGTGAAGGCGTGACCACTGACGCCCCTGAGCAAAGGCCGTGGATTGCGATGGTCGGAGGTTTTCTGGGGGCGGGGAAGACGACGCTGATTCTGGCTGCCGCAGAGGAGTTGAGGCTCCGCGGCATTCGCAGCGCGGTGATCTTGAATGACCAGGGGAACGAGCTTGTCGATACCGGCTACGCGGCACAACACGGTATGCAATCCGGTGAAGTGACCGGCGGTTGCTTTTGCTGCAAGCTTTCTGATTTGCTGCGCGTGATGGAAGGATTGCGCGCCTACCAACCGGAGGTCATCTTCGCTGAACCTGTCGGCAGTTGTACAGATATTGCAGCGGCCATCCTTCGCCCGCTGTTGGAGTATAGCGATGAATTTCGGCTAGCTCCATTTACCGTTCTCGTGGATCCAGAACGGGCAAGGAGCCTGCTTGCCGACGATGCCGACCCAGACCTCAGCTTTCTTTTTCACAAACAGTTGCAGGAGGCGGACCTGGTTTGCTGTACAAAATCCGATCTGTATCCAGATTGCCCGCAGATTTCAGCGCAGCATGTGCGCCAAGTGAGTGCTCGAACCGGTCAGGGCGTTACAGCCTGGCTGGATGAGATCTTCTCAGGCGCCCTGAGAGTGGGAGGCGAGATTCTTGACATTGACTACGAACAATATGCGAGCGCCGAAGCTGCGTTGGCGTGGCTGAACTTGCGAGTAACGATTGAGCCCAGTGCGCCTCGGTCTCCTGCTTTGGTGCTGGGACCGCTGCTGGGTGCTCTTGATCGAGAATTCACCGCGAACCATGTCGGCATTGTGCATCTGAAGGCCATCATCGATTCTGCGACGGGTTTTCTGAAGGCAGCGATGTGCGCGAATGGGCAGGCTCCGGCGGTTGAGGGAGCGTTGGATGCATGCTCCGCGCCGCGACACGAACTGCTTCTGAACCTGCGCGCCGTTGGATCAGCGCGACGAGTTCGAGAGATTGTGGAGCGAGAGCTCGATCGCATCGACGGGAAGCTGACCGGCTTGCATATAGATTGCTTTCATCCAGCCCCGCCCAAGCCGGAACGCCGCATGACGCAAGCTCCCTGATGGATCGAGGTTGAACGCTGAGGTTTCCGAGCCTTGGCATCATTAAGGCTCGGCGAGCCGGCAAGTTAAACCGACAGCTCGAATGGACCGTTGATGCTCTTCGCAAGGGCTGAGATTCAGAGAACTGGTGGCCACTGTATGTTTCCCGACTTAGAAGCAGCAGTAGTGGCGGCTTCGAGCTTTCACGTACGACAATTGCAAAGACCCGAGGTTTTGATGGAATTCCGGCCATTTGTTTCTTGCAGTCTGTCTCCGAATGCCACGGCTTGAGCGGCGGGACTTACGAGGGTTGACTGGAGTCATCCGCGCACAAGATGCGATTGAATCGCTTCTTGTGCAAAGGCGGATTCCGCGCGCTGGTGAACCCAAGCTCGAACGTTTTGCGAGAACCTGCCACCATTCGCCGTCAGTTCTCAGTCTGCCTTCAGCTCGACCTCAGCCGGCAGGCTGCGCTGCAACGGATTCGAGAGGCTGGTGGAGGTTAGCTCGAAGCGCACCGCACTTCCCGGCTCCCTCGGGACATTCTCTGCGTAGTAGCAGCCAGCATAGACACGCCCCAGCCAGCTACGCTTCGCCGCGTTGCCGCTCACGCAGAAGAGGTCATAGCTCGCAACATTCGCCTCCCGCTTCCAGCACAGCCGCAGGTTCAACGCGCCAGTCTCACTGGCCGCCGCATACGCCTCGATGGCAAACCCTTGCGGCGCCGCAGCCGACTTCTGGCCGCTCCCGCTTCCGGCGAAGATCTCGCCCAGGTGCACGTCGACCTGCGCCGTGCCGCGCTTGGCTCCGGCTGTCTCGAAGCCCAGCAGCAGCGCGGCGATGGTGCGTCCGAGATAGTCCGCGAGCGGCAACTCCGAGCGCACCCAGCCGTTCGACAGCGCCTGGTGCGAGACCCTGCTTGCTTGGGAAAAGGCGACCCACTGGGTACGCTCCGGCGCGTCTTGGAAGATCAGCCCAACCGAGAGCGCCTGCTTCATCTCCGCTGCGCCCTGCCAGACCAGGTGAAGGCGAAGGTCGTCCGCATTCTCGACCCGAAGCTGCGTCTTGTAGAGCCGGAGCGCCACGCTCTGCTTCGCCTGGAGGCGGCCGGAGATATGGAGCGATGCTCCCCCGTCGAAGGCCACGGACTGGTCGTAGCGCACGTTGAGCGGCGCATACTTGGCCGCCTCGCGGTGGAGCCCGCCGTGCATCGGTTCCTGCCACCACTGCCAGGTCGGCAAAAGGTCCTGGATACCCATGTTGAACCATGGCCGATTGCTCACTTTCCTGCCCTGGAGGAAGAATCCCTCCCCTGCGCCGAGGTTGAAGTGGGAAACGAACGGGAAGGCTCCGATGACCGAGTGCTCGACAGTAAAGTTCGCCACGCCATAGGTGATCGGGAACTTCACCTGGTCAGTGGGATGATCCTGGCCTGGCTCGTAGTCGGTGTACCTTCGGGCGCCGCCGGCGACGTCCGCATAGATACGCGCCTGCTCGGGGTTTGGCGTGTTGTTGAGCGCCGGATTCTGCGACTGCCCACTGAAAAAGCAGCGCTCGAGCGTATAGTACTCCTCCTGGGACAGGGCGCCAGTGGCCGGTTTGCCATCGCGCTGATCCTTGGCCGCCTGCATGGTATGCAGACCGTCGTCGAAGCTATAGAGCTGCAGGCTGCCGTAAGCCGTCGCGCTGTCGTTCGGGTGAATGACCGACGGCGCCGAGAGGCAGAGATAGCCTGGTCCCGGGTAAAGCTGGTAACCGAAGAATGCCGACTTGTAAGGATCGAGCCCCTTTTTGATGCAGTAGGCGTAGACCGATTCGGCGTCGGTGGGTTGGCCCGAGCAGCAGCCGTGCGTCATGCTGTAGCCGCTCCATCCCTGGTCGAGCATGGTGCTGTCAGCAAAGGAGACCGCAGGCGCGCCATCGGCTACCGGCATCAGGCGGCTCATGCTGGCCGAGCCGTCATAGAACTGGATATAGAAGTCCATCTTGCCAAGCCGGTGGGCCTCTTGGTGCATCATGCCGAGCAGGTCCAGCACCTGGTTGTGGCCCTCCGGCGTGCCCATCTCGAAGTTCATGAAGTAGCCGTCGAAGCCGAAAAAGATCGCAAGCTCGACGAACTTGGCCGCGACCTGGCGGGCCGGCACCATGCTTGAGTCGAAGATTCGCTTGTCAGGCTGGAAGATCGTGCCGAGGCACAGTGCACCATTGCGGTGCGCCGCGTCGGTCATCGCCGGGTTGGGAATCACACCCGGCCCGCTCCAGTTCACCACTACGTCGTGGTAGCCGATGAAGCGCGTCACGTACACGCCGTCCGGCGGAGGCGTACCGTAGCGCTGGCGCTTGTAGCGTTCGTCGGCCTGCTCGCCCAGGGTGCGGTAGCAGCCGGTCAGCGTGGCCACCTGCGGCTCCGGGCTCAGCCGGGGATGCGCCTGCGCCGGGGCGAAGGCCGGGATCCTTACCGCGCGCGGCACCCGCGACTGGAAGAAGCCCGCGTCGGGATCGACCTGCGGCACGTACTCCATCAGCGCGGCAAAGCTGTCGGCTGTGTGCGAGGCCAAGGGAAAAAGCGGCGCCAGCCCCGCGGCTGGCTTTGAACCAGCCGCGGCGACTGCAAAGCCGCTGCTCCGGCCGAGTAGGCCCATCGCCGAAGCGGCGACAAAAAACGAAAACTGGCGGCGAGTGAGGAATGGCAGAGAATCGGAGCGGTTCGGCATGGAGGAGACCCTGTTTGTTCCATCTTCTCATCTAGAAGCGACCGTCGGAATTTACAGGTGAGACGGCATCGCGTCTGCCGCAACCGAACAGGAAGCAAAAACTCGGCCCGCGGCCAGGTTTGAGAAATCTGATTGCTCCGAGGGATTCTTGTCCGGTGAAAACAAAGAACATAGGTTGGGAAATATGCCCCCTATGCAGAATCTGTGGGTGAAAAGTGGAACAAGGCAAGCGAGCATCCTGCGGATGCGTCGCCAAGCAAACGCTTTTGTCTCGGATGGTTGCATGAATGCATCAACAGGTTAAGCATCAATGCGCCGGGGCCATCTTCCGATGACCAGTTCCGCTGTGGAACTTTCAATGTTAGCCGTCGCCAATCGTTTCACCCACACATTCCGCTAGAGAGCCCTTTTTGTATTTTTGGATTTCACTCCAACAACGGTAGCGAGTTTCTCAACAAAGCCGTCGCCAGACTACTGAAAAGTCGCGTGTCCAGGTAAGCAAGAGCCGACCACGCCAGAGCAGTGGCAACGAGGATAGAGATCGGTTCCAATCCGGCTGGTTGTGACATTCGTTTTACACGGGCAAGGGTAAAAAGCTATTTCTTTCTGCGCCGGTCTGACATCGTGAATCCAATTGGAGTTCGTTTAAATATCTTCGCGATCTTTCGCCGTTGGTCTCTACGCAGCTCCTGGTAATCGATCTGGCCGAGCACATAGTAGTCGCTGACGCCACCTTTCACCTGGACCATATCCCTCAAATAGCTTTCCTTGGCCGGCACCTCGATTCGGCCTTCGCCGTACAGGCGGTTGTTGGCTTGCACAACATAGGTGTGCAGGTCCATGGCGGTGGCTTCAACCAGGCTTCCGAATGTCTTGACGTCGGAGTTCCACTCAAGCACGAAGAGCGTGTCAAGCTCCCCACATAGGACACTTCGATTGGTAATGGTAGTCAGATCACTGCAAATGAGTACAGCAAAGCAATATCCCTGGTGCACGTAGAGAGTTGGCAACGCCAATTTTCCGGTTGGCCGATAGAGTGCTCCATTGCTTTTTGGGTTGAGTTTTTTAAGGTGTGCGCTCTCGTGGCGAGCAGGTTGGAACTTGGGCTGCAGACGGACGACGTGACTCGCGTATCCGGGCCAATTTGTCGCGAGCGACACGAGACAGTCGTTTCTGAGTGGACCTGAGCTGGAGTTGCGATGATACTCAACACCCGCCAGCAGGGACACATTGTTGGATGCGAGCTTCTTTGCGAAACGCAAAGCCCAGGGTAACGGAATACTCAACTCGGGGAAAACAATGTAGTCGGGCCGCACGCGCTCCGTGAGCATTCGGTTGATGAGTTGGTTCAGGCCGCGGTAGCGGCGCAAGGAACGGTCCTGCTTGCCCATTGCAGCGGCTATCCATTGATCTTGCGTTGTCTTGTAGCTGCTTATGCCTACGGTGATCTTCTCTCGGGGGGCTCCTGGAACAACAAATGTGGTAAATGCTTTTGGCGACGGGGGTTCGAGTACGATACCGATGCTGGAGGCTTTTGGCGCCTGGACTTCTCGGAGAGCCACGATCGCCCTCTGATAGGCAATGGCATCATGGAAAACCTCTGGGGCGGCGAGGGGGATTTCGTCCATGCGGAATGGCCGCGTGGGAAAGGCTAGCGCCGGCCAATAGGGGATTTTCAGCCGGTGTGTGAGCTTTCTGAAGCGGCGGATGGCCCCCAGCCGTAGAATGCGGCGGATCTCCATCTGCCTGGGCACGGCTGGTCCGATTACGTCCGTGGACTGGCTCCTGTACCAGTATTCCTTGTATGGACGGCTGCCCCAATCTGCCAAGAGCAGTCTATGGGCGAGTTGCTTGAGTTGCACCGAGGAGGACGGGAGCGAGACCTCTGGATCAAGCAGCCGTAGCTTACGGAGCACGGCCAGGAATCCTGGATCGAGCGTTCTGCTCGGCTGGCTTGCTGCTTGCAGTGCGGTCTGCCGGAGGGCTTCAGCACAGTGTTTCAAGCACAGCGTAAATTTTGCTTGTTCTTTGCCTCTGCCGACTGTTGAGGTTACCCGGAGCAATTCCGCAATTTGGCTGAAGCCGGAAACAAATTCCTTGGCGGCTTCGAAATCTCCACAGGCCAACATCAAGCCGAACACGCGAGGCAGATAGGCTGCGAAATCGAAGAAGCCAACTGGGGTGAGTGCATATCTGCTTACGAGCTTATAGAACTCGATTCGGACGCTGCGCCATGAGTTAGGCGGAAGATCGGAGGCATAGGTCTCTATGTCGCCGAGGAGGAGAGACAGGCCGAGGCGTCTCGCGGAAACGGAATCTGCCTTGCGGAGAGCATCGATATGCTGAGTGCCGTCCTGGGTGGCAAGAAATGCTCTCGACGCCATGTCGGCTCCGGACTCTGGAACCATGGGAAGCAGTCTATGTTCGCTTGATTGAAGCCGAATTTGTTTGCGGATGTGCTGGATGAGATCGAGCCCATGTGCTGAAGACAGCGCGAATATCTTTTGCTTGGTTGCGGGGAAGATAAGTTCGGAGTCGCGCGCATACGGGAGATTGAGGCGAAGAGATGGGGGTTTGCCAGCGTTGCGCCTCGGCGTTAGAAGCGGAGCTAAAGCGTCTGCGAGCCAGCCGTTGACGGCCGGGCCATCCTCAAGTTGAGCAATGTTCTCAAACACGAGAAAGATGTCGTCAACGTAACGACCGTAATACAGCGGGCGGAGCTTTGTGGTGATTGCCTTATCAAAGGCTACCAAGAGGATGTTGGCGATGATCTTTGATGCGGATAGGCCGACTGGAATCGCCCCGAGAGGCCGATCCTCGTAATCAGGTGTTGTTCGATACCAGGTCTCCATTGCCTGGAGTAGCGAATGGGTAAGCGATCGTTGTCCGGGTGAGAGCTGAAGGTTGATAGCGCTAAGAAAGCGCTTTCGAAGAAGGAAGGCTGGGCAAACGCGATGGTAAAACTGCTCTATATCCATCGTGATTGCGAGGACGCTCTTCCCCTTTGACAGAGCGGTTTCGATCGCTGCCAACCCCTTCTCTCTCCATGTGCGATATGCGGACAAGTAGGGGACAAAAAGGCCGGTCGCAGCGAGATGGATGTCTCCTGGTTGAGATGGATTTGAAGAGGCGGCAGGCGACCGCCGCAGGCGGTTGGCGTAAGAGAGTTGAGGATCGAGCGCTCGATCGAATAGCTGGCCGACCTTTATGATCCATAATGCTGAGATCACCTGCAGGTCGACGGAAGGCCGGATGATTAATCTCAGCTTGGCTTCTGCTCTTTGGCCAGCTTGTTCAAATCTTCGTTTCCAGTCGGCTATCGGATCAACAGTGCTGAAGTGTCCGGCGTTTGGATCAATCCATGCGCTCGCATCGATGGATTTCGGCAGATAGGCGTAGTTGCCAAGGAACGCTGGATCGGACGGCCACGTTTCCATTCTGTCCAGCAAAGATTGATGCAGCCGCTCCAGGTTAGAGGCAAGGTTCTGTTCATACTCAGCGAATGCCAGTGCCTGGACATGGGTGTTCTCATAGTAAGCCTCAACCTTGGCTTTCCGATAAGCAACGTACAGATCTACCAGCGAAACATCTCGCTTCAACAGAGGCATGTTCGCCCTAACACCCTAGCTATCATGATGATAGCTGGTGTAGCAAGGGTAACAGATTTGTTTGGCATTCGGGGAACGCACTCTTTTCCAATACAAGCGGAGTTATTTCTGACCGTGCCGGTCACAAGAGAGGATGAAGATGGAGGCCGCCCGGAGCAGCGTAAACCTGGGTCGTCACTGGGCCGAAGGCCGTTTCAGGCAGTGGCGCTGATAAGCCCGCAGATGAGTCTGACCGGACTCAGATGGATACGGGAAAAGCCGGCAAAACCGCGACGGGGCCTCTCGAATGCAGATCAGGAGCTCTGCGAGAACCCGAAGAAAATGACGGCGCTGTGTGAAGAGTCCAGGAGCGCCGGGGAGTACAAAGCCGTGCCGCCCCACTGGCAGGACTCAAACCGGTCAGGTCAAATTCATGCATTTTTCGTCGCTATCAGCTCCGTGCTCCAGCTTCCATCGTCTGTCCCGAGGTTGAGATCGATGCGACCGGGTGTAAGCAGCGTGCCCGTGCAGATCAGTGTATAGCTCTCTCCTTGGTAATCGGTGTTCACTGAGAAGGTTAAGGTGGTGCTGGTGAGCTTGCCCTGGTGAATCTGTGTGGGCGATGTGGGCAGTCCCTCCACCGTTCCTGTCACCACGCCGTCCGAGCTTGTCAGATGGAAGATCAACGCCACGGTTGTACCATTAAAATCAAAGCTCCCTGTCCAGATTCCCGTGACGTTCGCCGACGCAGGCGCCGACACGGCTTCAGCACTCCTGGTCGCTGTCAGCTCCGTGCTCCAACTACCATCGTCTGTTCCCATGTGGAGATCGATGCGGCCGGTTGCAAGCAGCGTGCCTGTGCAGATCAGCGTATAGTTCTCCCCCTGGTAATCGGTATTCACTGAGAAGGTTAAGGTGGTGCTGGTGAGCTTGCCCTGGTGAATCTGTGTGGGCGATGTGGGCAGTCCCTCCACCGTTCCTGTCACCATGCCGTCCGAGCTTGTCAGATGAAAGGTCAACGGCACGGTTGTGCCATCAAAATCAAAGCTCCCCTTCCAGATTCCCGTGACGTTCGATGCGTTTGCCACCGGCAGCGCCGCCAGGAAGGCAGCTAAGGTGAAAAAGCGTAATAGATTCCTCATGGATCCTCCTTCGAACTGAATTGGTCACCTGAATAATGCACGGGAGCCATTTGGCAACCCCTGAGAATCCTGTTGTACAACAGTAGGGACGCGAAGTTCGCAGCTTCGCGAACCGGTTCTCAGGAGTCACCCAAATGGTGAACGATGCAAAACAGAGTACGCGTTCGAGGCGCGTGAATCAAGCGGTTCACGCAGATATTCCGGAGCCTAATAAAATCGGGGCTTCGACGCCCTATGACTTCCAGGCGCACAGCCTGACCACCTACGGCGGGCTGCTTCCGGTGGCGACCTTGCTGGACAAGCTCGGGTTCCAGCAACTGATTGAGGACAACCTCACCATCCAGCGGCGGACGCGCGCCATGCCGGTTTACCAGTTCATCCTGGGGATGATTCTGGCCTGCTACGTGGGCTTCTCGCGGCTGCATCATCTTCGTTTTCTCAAACGCGAGCCGATGCTGACCGGC